>CBDCYO010000004.1:0-67146 GCA_965224255.1 Dehalococcoidia bacterium | reverse complement strand
CCAAAATCGGGTAAACAGCCATCCTTTCTACGGTGCCCCTTCGTGTCAAAAACTCTGGAATCGGTGAGGACTCCGCCTGATTTTGGGATGCTACCGACTTATGGAGCAGACCCTCACACTGCAGCCGATCCCAATCTGTTTGATCGTTACCCGCGGCCGGTTGTCTCCGCCAGAGACATATGGCTGATATTCTCGTAGCTTATGTGTTCCTACCTATTTTGAATTGAGCCTCAGTTCTCGTTGATCGTGGCTTCGGCCCACTCAAGCTGTTCCATGATCCATTCGAAATCGGGCACGTCACCGAGGATCATGCCCTGCATCGCTCGGTAATCCCGCTCGATCACTGTACGCAGGTACGCCTGCGGAACCAGTCTCACCAATCCGGGGACGGCCTCTTCGAACCGCTTCCAGGCCTGCCGGAAGGCAATGAGGTTGTGATCCCGGACTGCGTCCAGCAGGTCCATATCGGATAAGGCAGACCTGCCAACATCGGTTGCCGTAATCATCGAGACGTCGTAGTAGTGGCGCGAGATGCGGTTCCTGTCGGCCGGCAGGCGTTCTTCGTCCCTGTACCCGCAGTACACGCCATGCAGAATGAGCACCTTCTCCCAATAGGTACGCTCCGGCGCGATCACACTGATGCCACCCACGTCGAACGACCAATCGGGCAACTCACCGGCGATGTAGGGAGATAAGGAACAGGTCGAGCTCGGGTGGAGTGCTGACCTAGCCCCCGCCTCAATCTTCACGCGCGGCGCCACATAGGCGATATCGCCGCTCGGATACAGGGTGGGGTACTGGATGAAGAGGGTCTGTCCATCCACATCACCTTCCTCTGGACCGATGCGGCACCCCTCGGCGATCTCGTCAATCTGTTGGGTCAGGGCGGTTCTGAATTCGCCGCGAATGTAGCCGCTACACGCCGCCCGCAATTCCTCGAACAGAGCCCCGCGTTTCTTGTTGGACAGATTGCTGGCGACAGTCGGATCCCGTTCCCCCTCGAAGCCCAGATCATTTCGGTTGACCACGAGGTCGATGTCTTCGGAAAACCGCTCAATCAGTCCGAATGCCTTGGACAGTGACGTGCCGCCCTTGAAGAGCAGTTTTAGGTGCCGGTCAGGCAGTCGGTTGTAGAGTACGTCGAGGACGAGACAGACCCAAAAGTCCTTTTCCACATAACGGGGTAACGTGTCGAGACGGCTCGCCGTCGCTTCGAAGACGTCCCGCCGGTCTTGTGTCGAAAGGGAGAGAAAGGATTCGAAATCTCCATTCATGTGGCAACGGCCTGGCTATTCGTGATGTTGCGCGCAAGCGGCAGCACCCAACCGGGCAAATTGCGCTCGTTCTGCACCAGATCGCGCTTCACATGCTCCGGGAGCTGACGACTCAAAGTCGAAACGACCCGCGCGTCAGTAGCGGCGTCGGGGCCAAGCCACCTCAGGGCCTGAACCACTGGAGCCGCCGGTTTCCCCGCCCACTGCATGACGCTTGGTCCTGCATGTCGGAATCGGACCGTGCGGCCGCCGATCTTGAGCGTTCTAGAATGGCCATCGGTCACAAAGCTGACCTTCGCGGGCACCGCGTTCGTGAGACCCAACTGATTGGCAGCCACCAAGCCGTCCGGCATGATCCGGATACCGTCGCGCCGGGCCAGCGCCGCAATGGCCGCTTCCAGGTCGACCGGCGCTGCACGTTTCAGCACCTTGCTGAACCTAGGCATGTCGTAAAGACCGCGACCAACCCGGCGCAGCCGCCCCGCCTTGACGAGGCGTAACAGGGTTTGGTCAACGGCCTCCCGGCTTCCCAAGTCCAAGAAGTCCTTCGGCGAGCACACCCACCGTCCGCGGTGATGTGCGGCAACCCGTTTCATGACCTTGTCGGCCATACTGCTCATGACATCGTGCCTCTTGGTTGTACCTTCCTTATGTAAGAAAAATAGCGTATTTATCTTATATCATCAATGACGTTTTCGGAACAGGCTCTTCATGGAGTTCGCAAGGCCTGGGGTGTTGTGCTTGCCTAGCAAACTTGGGAACCCGTACCGTAGCTGGCCGAAGCTCCTCTGTCCGGCGTTGGATATCTGAGGAGGCAGGGTCAAAGACCGGATCACACTTCTCAGGTTAAAACCTTGGCTGTTGCCTGCGGCCTCTTGCCAAGGCAGGTTCTGGCCCTCCAGAGCGTTATGACCACTCGTCCGTGTTCTCACCGTCCTTCTACTGTGTCCCATCCTTCCAGATCTGCTCCCACTCCGTAGCGCTGTTGGATTCCAGGGCGATGTGTCTGGCTCAATATCCGTAACTCCATACTGGCTGGCGAAGTCAATCGTGGCGAAAAAGCCCCTGGTCCGGGCCGGGAGGCGGCGTATACAGCCTCAAGCCATGTCATGGTCTCTTGTACTGATGAACGGATTGCCAACAGCGCCCACGCCGCCCGCCTTCCTCGACGACACCGTCAAGATCAAGGGATCAAGCGATTGATCGGACCTGTCACATACCGACCACATGGCACGCGTGTTCGTGTCATCTGAAGTCCTGCTATCCCTCTATGCAGAAATCATGTTATCCTGCTATCATAATAGCCAGTTAGCAGGATAACATGACAGCAGGGAGACATGCCATGACCTACAAAATCGCCATGGTCGCGCAGAAAGGCGGGGTGGGGAAATCGACGCTTGCACGGATAGTAGCCGTTGAGGCCACGAAAGGCGGACTGCAGACCAAAATCGCCGATCTAGACACACAACAGACGACGAGCGTCAGTTGGGCCGCGAGAAGGGCGGCAAACGGCTTGGAGCCGCCGATACGCGCCGAGGCCTTCCGCTCGGTCGACACGGCCCTACAGGACGCCCAGAACTTTGACCTCTATATCTTCGACGGCGCCCCGCATTCGTCCGTGGAAACACAAGCGGCCTGTGGGTCTGCTGATATGGTCATCATTCCCACAAGCGAAGGCTTAGACGATCTCCAGCCCTCCGTGCTTCTCGCCAACAATCTGCTGAAAGCGGGGATACCGGCCAACAAAGTAGCCTTTGCCCTTTGCATCACCTCGGACTCAGCACGAGAGATCGCCGGTGCGCGGGAGTACCTTGGGCAAACCCCATACACGGTGCTGGACGGCGAGATTCCATTCCGTGCGGCCTTCAAGACGGCCATGGATCAAGGAAAGGCCATCACCGAAACCTCATTTCCCACACTGCGCAAGCGAGCCGACGCCATGGCGCAAAGCATTATTGATGCCGTCGCGACTGCCGCTGAAAGAGAGGTGGCGTAATGGTTGACGTGGCAAAATTGAAACCCAGACGCACCGGTAAAGGCACGCCGCCCACGCCGGACGTTACAAATTCGAACCTGAAAACACCACCGCGCGAAAAACCGACCAGGAAGGCAAAAATCGAGTTCTCGGTACCTGAGCACATCCTCGACGACTTCGCAAAAGAGGCAGGCGAGCGCTTCGGATTCAAGAAAGGCTCGAAATCCGACCTGTTCATCGCCATGTGGGACGAGTATCAAGAGCGGATAGCAGGATAACAGGTTATCCTGTCATCATTAGACGAACCGGTTATCTGATGCACCCCTTGCTTGAAGTTCAACGTGAACGGGCATGGATCAACAGCCCGAGAGAGGTGGAATGATGGAGCCAATCGATCTGAGCGAAATGCTTCGACGGGGTGCACGGGAAACCGTGGCTGCAGACTTGGGGGTTAATCCCGCCGAAATAGATCGATCGACGGACAAGAAACCCACCATCATGGCTTGCAAGACGAACAAGGCAGGTTACAAACATTGGGAGATGCGCCGCATTATTTATCCGAGCGGTACGCCTGACTACTATGAGCACCGTGACCGGCAGACTCAAGACGACTGGATGCATGGGTTACCCGAAGGACTGAAAAAAACGGACCTGGCCCCGGTAGAGGCAGGGCCTCCCGCCCCGCCGACAGGCGAATCGCCGAATAAACACAAACAGACCCGACGGGGCCCGGCCGCGACCCCGCCCAAAGCCGTGGTCCATCCATCTAGCTCCCTTGAAAACGCCAGTACTACGCCGGCAATTTTGGAAGCAGTTGCGCGGTTTATCCAGCCAAATAGCCCACCCGACATGATACCCAACATGGAGACACTAGCGACTTGGGTCAACAACGAGTGCCCAAGTGACGCGCGCGCAGCAGCAGATACGCTTCTCATGGCAATATGGGAACGCCACGCCGCATGGCTCGTCACTGGTAGTGGACAACCCGATTCACTACCCCGTCGGTTGATTGCCTCTGTGGACAAGACGTTGGGAAGTGGTGTCGCTTTCGACAACATGGGCATTGCTGACCTGGAAAGCGTCCATTCTGCTTGGCTACGCAGCGGTGAAGATCGGCCGATGCATCCACTGGTGCCATTGGTAATGATGTGGCAGCAGCGCCCCGAAGCCCTGAGACCCGAGACAAGACCAGACCGCATCGTACCCAAGGGCCTTCTCAACGCGGCGCCTTCCGCCATTTACGTCGATGAGCCGCTGTATGACCCGGCGCTTTTGCCGACGACAGGCTATGTCGAGGAACCGGAATCGCTGCAACTGGCCTTGTTCCCGACGGCAGACACGAAAAGTGACCTACCCCCGGTAACGCCCCTGATCCTGGCTAGCGCGGTCGGCTTCGGTGCCCTGAAACTCGGTCGCGGCGCACGCCTCGACAAGCGGATACTGATCTACTCGTTGCTCTCCATGCCTCTTGAGCAGCGACGACCCGGCGGCCGCTACGAGTGGCGCCCGACACTGCGCCAATTGGTCAATTTGTTATGGGCCGAAGACGCTTGGAGACCCAACAAGCATGCAAAGGCGCTTGAGGCTGCTTTCGATGCCGTCACCCTGGCAAAAATTCGCCTTCCCGACGGGCGAACGTGGCGCCCCGTTGTTGCTCGTGGTATGCCAAATCCCAGCGACCTGGACAGTCGCGCGGTAATACAGCTCGAGGTCCCCGATTTATCTGATCGCGGCCCATCCTTGTACTTTCCCGGCCTGGTAGCCGATGGCAGGTTTAGCGACCCGGCTTTCGACTTATCGCTGTCACTGGCGTACCTGTGGGACGACACCAAGGCGCGTAACGGCGGCTTCCGCGTCTACGCCACCCGTCCGAAAGCCCTCCGGAACGCGCAAGGGTACTTGGTCGATGTGAAAGATAACATCATCCTCGGCCATCCTAATAATCCGTTCGTCAAGGCAGGCAAGCTGTTATGGAAGCCCGGCAATGCGCCGCAACGGGATTGGCGCCACCCGCAAGCGGTACTGGCAGGGGAAGAACGCCACCCCCACGCCGACAGGGTGCCAGCTCTGCATCCCGAAGCACGCCGCCGACTGGCATACGGCCTCAAGGAACAGCCCGACAAGGCCAACCGTTCGCATGAACGCAAAAACGCCGATAAGTTGATTCGGCGCCTGGAATCGGCCAAACGTATCATGATCGAGTGTGACAAAGATTATTGGCGCATCCTCGAGATAAGGCACAAGGCTGATGGTCAGCCTGCCGCATGATCTGCTGAAGCTGCCCTGTGGAAATCTCTGTAGAAAGAGCCACTTGCAAAACTCCGCTAGTTTGGCCTCGGAGCGGTTGTCATGAGACCGTACGGTGAATCATTTGCCGTCGGTGGTTCCAATTGCCACGAATTCAGCCATGGCGGTGCCGAGTTCCGGCTCCCGTCTTGCGATGCGGACGCAACTCTCCCCCCTGCGTACAAGGACAGCAGCGCGTGCCGGGATGGAGGAAACGGGGCCGCGAGACCAGCTTCAGGTCACCAAGCGCATCAACTGATCAACCGTGAGCGCCACAATCCCGAACATCAGATGACACAGCACCTTGGCATGGCCGCGCACGCGCACGCTGCGACCTCCGAATTCATCCTTGAGGCGACCATTGACGCGCTCGACGGTCGAGCGTTCGTGGTAACGTCTCTCCTCAGACAGGACCAACCCACAGGCACGCCGTGCCTGCCTCTCCTGCCGCAGCGCCTGCTTGCGCGCGCCGCTGCGGGGGTTGACGTCGATGATCGCAACATGACCCAGGGCGCGGCTGTGGGCGCGGATTTCCGGGGCATCGTAGGCGCTGTCCATCAGGTCATACAGGTTGCGGACTCGCTCCGCCGTCAGGGTCGCCAGCGGGATGGCGACTTGGCTGTCGTGCAGCGACGCCGAGGTAAGCAGGCAACTGACCGGGATGGCGCCGTCGGCCGCGTCAATATGCAACTTGTAGCCGCTCCATGACGTCTGATAGCCTTTGGCGTCGCGCTTGACGCCAATGTCACAGGCGTACGGCAAGTCGGCGAGCATCTCCGGCAGGGTCATGTTGCGCTGGCGCTCCAGACGGCGCGGCTCCGTGGGGCGCTCCTCGCCCTTGCGCGGACGCCCGCGCCGCCGCTTCGGCTTGGCCGGCTGCGGCGCCTTCGGGGTCGGTCTCTCGCGCCCTTCAATCGCCGTCGAATCGCGTGAAATATGGCCTGCCAGACGCTCACCCTGGGTGCGTTTGATCAGCGCCTCGTGCAGGTGGCTCGGCAAGGCGCTGTCGGCAAATTCGGCAAAGGCACGTGAAAACGTCGCCTCGCTCGGAATGTGCTTGACGCTACGCCAGCCGCACAACCGGCGCAGGGTGCTGTCGTGGCGCAGACGATCAAGCAACATCCGGGTGCTAACCAGCGCGAAGACGGCCTTGGCGACGAAGGCGCGGGCTAAGGCCGCGCGGTCGCTTGGCGGACAGCCGCGACGCCGGTGCTGGTACGGCAGCAGCGTTTCCACCCGCACCCATTCGAGCACCATGACGAAGCGCTGATGGCGTTCCCCCAGCGCCCCGATCGTTTCCTCAAGCTGCGGGAACAGCAGCGCTTGAAAGCAAGACCAGTAACTCGATAGTATCTCACGTAAGGCCATTGGGGTCGTTCCTCCTGATTCGGTTGTTTGACAACTCAACAGAATCAGAAAGTGGCCCCAATGTCCACCAATCAGCCCCAGAGCCTGCCCCGTGCTTGACACGGAGAAAGAAAATCCCACTCGTACACGCAATTCTGCAAGTGGCTCGAAAACTATCTAGGCACAGCGGTCTACCCCTACAACATGACCGATCTACCTCTACAACATGACCGATCTACCCCTACAACATGACCGATCTACCCCTACAACACGACGGCCGGAAACCCTTTTTATCACTGATCGAAAATCACCCGAACAGAGGCGAACAGGAGGAACAGAAGGGACAGAGTCCCATTCCTGTTCGCTTTTGGCCACTCACTTCGCTTACGCAGCGCCAAGAACACCGCTCCGCTCGTGGCCAACATAAGGCATGTTTCACACACCGACCCGTTCCAAACCAAAATCCCCTCCCGAAACCATCCCCGAAATCAACCACATCCGCCACCAAGCCTACGGCGGCTGGCTTCACAGACACTTTCGCCAGCAAAAAGGCGCCTCTCTAGAGCCTTCACGTTCCGCATCATCAGCTACCGCCGGGTGCCCGTCGTTCGCAAGTTCGACACGCCGCCCATTCTCGGCCCCGACGTCACCTGCAGCGGCAACCTCATCGTCGAAAATCCCGAGCGCTTCGAGCAGCTCATCACCAACGGCATCGGACGCCACCGCGCCTACGGCTACGGCATGACCCTGTTCCGGCAACCACACGACGTACAGTTGCCACCCGGCTGCAGCGATCCGCCGCCACCCGAATTCGAGAACAACTAGGCCTCAGGCTTCGCCGTTTTTGCCCCCTGAACGGCCCTCAGACGGATTTATCCCCCCGACGTGGGTCCATTCATCATCCTTACCCCAAAAAAGCCGCTACAGGCCATTTCGAGCCAAATAGCGGGCATTATTCCTGAAACCCGAACGCCCTTCATATCCAAAACCGAAACACACCCCCGTCCCACCGCCTGACCCCAAGCTTTTCGCTTCCCGTTTTTGATCCCTGAGCCCCCCTTGAAGGCATTTTTTCATCAGGGACGACTCCATCATCATCCTTGCCCCTGAAAACCCCCTACAGGCCATCTGGAGCGAAATCGCGGGCATTATTCCTGAAACCACCAACGAAAGTTCGCCACATGAGCCAGATCGCTACCGTCATCCTCAACGACATCATCACCCACGTTTCCAAACCTGCTTGACTCAAAGATTCCCCCGCACTCCCAGGGATAGACCCAGAAACTCCCAACGCCTCGTACCCTCCGCACCCGATGGCCGCTTCCGCACCGAAACCATCAAGCTCCACCTGCCCCGCGTCCGCGATCTCCTGGAGCAGGCCTACACCGTCTTTCTCGAACTGCCGCCCAACGCTTCGCTCGACCACACCCTCAAGGCCCTCTGGCAATTCCAGACCGCCCGTGACCCTCCAGACACCAGCCCTTTTCCCGCCCCGCGGCTCGCAACCTGAGAAAAACCCATCGATCCATTCCCCCGCCACCCGCGGGGATAGACCAAAACTTGCCGGCTGCCTGTTCTTCACCTCCGAAGAAGCCTATAGCTATGCCTGACACCAAGAGCTCCCTCGGGGCGATCTTTCTCGAACGCTTGACTCGAACATTCCCCAGCACGCGCGGGGATAGACCCCCCCGATCAGTTGACGCGCAGCACCCCAATTCCCCCGCACGCGCGGGGATAGACCCCCCCGATCAGTTGACGCGCAGCACCCCAATTCCCCCGCACGCGCGGGGATAAAAACCTCCCGGCAAGGGGGAAATGAACAGAACACCCAATTCCCCCGCACGCGCGGGGATAAAGACGGCCAACACCACGACGCGGGTGCAGCTTGCCCAATTCCCCCGCACGCGCGGGGATAAACCATCCGTCCACACTTCCATGCCGTTCATCAGGTCAATTCCCCCGCACGCGCGGGGATAAACCCACCCCAGCGATCAGCCAGTTCACCCTCAGCAAAATACGGGTGAGCCGTTCGCTTCGCTCACTGGTGCCGCACCCCTACGTCCGTCGCTACGCTCCAGACTTCGGGGCACGGCGGGAAGGTAAAAACCTTTGAAAAGCGGGGATCAATCCCCTGAAAGGCTGAAAAACAGGGCAGGACCGGCCGAAGCTCCAAATCGTCACAGGCAACGAAACTCCCGGCCGGGAACAAAAAAAAGGCAAGGCAGGGCAAAGCAGGACAGGGCAAAGCAGGCGCACACACACATAAGACTCTTTGCAGGCGGGGGCGAACTCGAGCGGGCCCGAAGTCTCGGGGGCGGGTCTGATGACTTGCACCTGAAGTATTCTGAACCGCGGAGAATTAAGAAGGGCTAGGTACTATCCAGAACTGTACAGTTTTAATCCCCATACCTTACAGATACGGTCGGGAAGATTGAAGAGCCAAGATAAAGCGGCATGACACAATATGAGAATTTCGTATCAAAATTTGCGAAACATACATAAAAACAGCTCGTTACAGAACTTCGTAGAATCTTCGGACAGAACGCCATAAACCCTTCAATCCTCATAACTCATTGAACATCTTGTGTTTGAGCAATTCGTCAAAGACCGAGAGCTCACCTGCCGGCTCCAACGGATCCGGCCTCGTCCACCAGGGAGCCACCAACTGCGGCCCCCCGGGTTCCAGACTGGCCCGAAATCGCTTGACCAACCGATAAACCTGTCTTCGCCCTAACCCATACTCCTTGACCAACTGCGCCGTCGTCAGACCGTCTTTGACGGCTTGCCGGCCGATCTCGTAATCACGGATATCAAAGTTCTCCACGACAGATCCCTCCTCACACCCATACCACCTGACCAGCGCCCGCTTCCGCTGCTGCACCGAGTTGGTCCGACGTCGGCCCTCTCCCGATTGCCCCCTGTGTTCGGCCCACACCCATGACCCCACGCTACTGGCAATACCCATGACGTCTTGCGGACTGAGCAACCCCAGAAACCCGGCGTCTACCGCCAGCTCCCGTGCCTTCGCCGCCACCCGCTCAAGCCACAGATCCAGGAACGGCGGCTTGTGACACTCTCTGTAAGCCCACAGCCTCAACTGTTCGAACAACACCCCGTTGGCCGTGCTCCGGCTCATTTCCCAAGGCGCCAACCCGCCCGTAATGGCAGGTTCCCACGCCGGCCCGAAACGCTTGCTCCTGTCTACCGTCAAAACCACCGAGGACTCCGGAAACAGAACGCCGCCCGCACCAGCAGCCAACATCCCGGCCAGTGCCCCCAGACCCTGCCACAAGACCACGAAGCCAGAACCGCTCCGCACCTGACCAGCGGCCTTGTAACCCACCCAGTTGCCGTTGCCCCGTCCCCGCACATCCCGGTAATAGACGTGGTAACGCCTCAACGTTCCCGACTTCAGCATCAGGGCTGGCGGAAAGACCGACATCAACTCGCCCGGCGAACCCTCGTCCACATCGAGTACCGACAGTCCCACCGACCACGGAACCAGCCCCAACAGACCACCTTCTTCCCGGTGCCGCAGGACCTCACGCAGCGCCGGACGCCGCTCGAGCCAGCCCTTCCCCTTCACACCCTTGCTTTCACCGACCGGAAGCTTCTCCCCGTTCGTCAGTACAAAGTGCGCCCCGCGGTCGTACAAAAACCGGGCCAGCGCCCCGAACCGCTGGTGCTCCAAATCCGAAAGATCCTTTTGCACCCCCGAGCAAAGCTCCAGAAACCGGTAACCATCCTGACGTCCTGACTGTACCTGCATTGGCAACAGGTTCCTGAACTCCAACGGCCGCACCCAGCCCAGATAGCTGTCTTCAGCTTCCAGGCAAGCCCCGTACCACGCCAGCAATCGCTGCAGCATGACTCCTTTCCGGACCCCCTGCGACAATCGTTGGTCCCGCAAGACGTATACCACCTGCGTCTTCCCTTCCGTACCCGTCCGCAGGAACCAGGTCGCAGCCTTGACCATCACACCAGACCCCAATGCACGATAGCCACCCGGACCCGGTCCGCACTCAAAGACCACGCAGGGCTGGACACCCGCCGGCAGCCCGGGGACCTCCGCTCCCAGCTGCCCTACGACAGGGCCCGGTTCAGGTCTGACACCCTCAAAAGGGTTGGACACCGCCAGGCGCAGCACAACCGCGCCGGCATGCTCCGGATACGGAACACACGCTAACGGGGACTGAGGAGACGTTCTGGGATCAATCGTGAGGAGTGTTGAAGCAGAAGGGTCGCCGTTGAATAACGGCTGGGGGTGTGCTGCCGTTCGCATCGACTCCAGTTGCAGAGCTGGTAAGAAGTCGAGCACGCCGTCCGGACGGCGTATGAAGCCGTCCGGCCTTCGCTGTTAATGGTCCGACTCAAAATTACCCTGGCAAAGCAATCCGGAGTATATCACGCCTCCCCGTTATTCAATCCCGGTAACACGCGCCTTCCCTTTTTTCTTGTCCTTCAGATGCCAGCGCCAACGCGGCGCGTACCACCACGGCGCGTTGCACTTGGCGCACAGCGACGGCTGCGGAATTCTTGGCCGCCACTGGTAACTACACCGAATACAGGTCACCTGCATGCCCTCGGGGACCATCGGGATGGCGTCCGGGTTGCCCATGCCTTCGAGCTGTGCCATCGGATCATCCCCTTCCCTGTCGTCCTCGTCTCTGCCCGAAACCCCCCGGTCCCGAGGATTGCGCCGCGACAGATACACGTCTTCGTCCACCTCCCGCACCAGCTTGATCGGCAACCTCGATTCCTCGTATATCTCACGCAACAAGTGAAACATCATCGTTTGCCGCTGCGACATCTCGCGCAAAAGCGCCATGACGTTCTCGGACAACTTGTCCAGGTCCCTGTCTTCCATTCCAGCTCTCCTTTACCCTTTTTTCAGGACTCCCCCCCAGTCTTGACACTCGCTTGGCAACAAAATTTCCTGACGGCATCCTGGGGCCAAAAAACTCCCGCTCGCCAGCCTCGCCGTCCGACTCCCGGATTTCCAGAACCACCTCCTTCAGGCGCTCGATGCCGGATTCCAGCTTCCCTCGCCAGCCCTCGATATCGACCGGCTCTTCCAGAACGACGGCGTACATGACCACCCCCAGCCCGCCAAGCATCCCCAGAGCAATGACCAACATCGCCGCCGACTTCAAGAACCGCCAGCCCAGAACCACGACCAGAAGCCCGGCTATCGCCATGCCAACAACCAGACCCGCCATGACCCATGCCGACGGCCCGACCGACTCGATCTCCATGCTCTGAAACCCTCCCCCTGGCCTACGCTGCCCACCGCGCACCCGGCGCGCGACGCAAGCAACCACGCCTGGGCGCTTTCCCAGCCTGCTCACGCCACTGGCTCACCAGCTCGTCAAAACTGTCTCGCTGCATGCCAACCGCTACCAGCACCTCGTCGGACGGCGACGTCTCGTAATGCACCCAGTTTTCCGACAGCATCTTCGCCACCCCATAGCCGCCAATTCCCAACAAGCCACCGATCCACACACTCGGCGCCAGAACAGGAAGCCCCAACCCGTAAAACACCGCATAGGACAGCATCCCCAGCACCACACCAACAAGCCAGGCCGGCGCCAGCGGCCACTCAAGCACGTTCACCTCGACAACCTCCCCCAAACCCTTCGGACCGACCACCCACATCTTCTTGCCCATCAATCGGCAGGCGCCATAGATCACGCCGCCGACGATCAAGGACCCCGCCCCGAGTCCAGGAACTGTCCCTGCCCATTCGTACATGACCGCTTCCAAACTCATGGCAACCCTCTCTTCATTCACCTGACCGATGGCTCGTCCTTTGCAGCATCACCGCTGATTTCCGACAAGCACCGACCGACCGCTCCCGGGCTGTCAAACAACACCACAATCGCGCACTCCGGCGGCAACCGATAAGTCAACCGGCGCAGCTTGAAGCTTTCGATCGCCACGGCCGCCCGACTGCCAGCCACTGTCTCCCAATGGTCGTCCGGGGACCTGAACCCGGTCCACAACAAGACCGCCGACAACACCAGAGTTCCCAGCAAGCCGGCAACAAGCAGTCTGTACAACCGGTCTCCCTGCCAGGACCAAAGACGATCGTGAATCTGCACCACCACCATGCCTGCCTTGCTCATGTGCTCCCGATACATGGTTTCAGCTCCTTGCTTCACCGCCTCTTTACGCCGGCCGGCCTTCCGGATTGCCGTGAACCATCATGTTCCGCTTCCTCTCCTCTTCGGTCAGCTGAGGTTCCTGGACTACCGTTTCTCCTTCCGCAATCACCTTGACGCGCTCAAATCCCTGCCGCTGACGCATCTGCAACTTCGTCCGCACATACTCGCTGAAAAGCGAATACGACAGGTCAATGACGCCTTCGTCCTGCAAACAGTCATACACGTCCTTTATCGAATACCCGGCTGCCAGCGCCTCACGGATTTCTTCTTCCCTGGCCATGAACTTCGAAAGCTTCGTGCCACCTCGAGTTCCGGGAATCCTTCCTCGCGCCTGCAACCGATCGAGGATATTGACCTTGCCTTTCGGCGCCGTTTCCGAGTTTTTCGCTACCACCTGAATCCTCCCCAACAAGTCTTTTCCTGAACGGACTGGACCCCTTGCCGCATACCTGTTTCGTTATACCGTAATCGTTCCCGAAAAGGCAATCTATCCTTGTCCAATCCTTGTCCGCCTTGTTCCAACCCTTATTGAACCTTGAGCATCTTGATCCCTGCTCACCATCAACAGGACAACCCGGCAGACAAGCACCCTTGCGACACGACAGCCGTCTTCGCCGCAGGACATAAACCATCCCGAAAATATCTCATCAAGTCCAGGAATTCCTTGCACCGCCTGCAAAAACGGCTCAAAATCCCCCTTCCAACAAATTCCCTCATCCCAAGTAGGCAAACTGACCATGCCAACCCGCAGCGCCCGCAAGAAAATCGCCCGGATTCAAAAACGACACGGCCCAAACATCGACAAGAGCTGGGAGGACCTTCTTGACCGTCACCGGTCCAACAAGCCCTCAACGCGGCTTGAACGCCGACGGCTCATTCTTCTTATCGCCCGAACCCTGGCCAAAGCCGGCATGGTCATTCGACCGGACGAGTTCACCCCCGACCATACCGCTTTCTTGAAAACCCTCTGGCAGCTCAAAGTCAAACAAAAAACCATTAACGACCGGCTCTCCGCCATCCGCTGGATCGGCCGCATCTACGACCGACAGCTGGTCCCCTGACCATGCAAAACAACCCCAAACCCCTGAGCAACAACAAACTGCGCAAGTGGCTGGACTACGTCCACCAGGAAAAAGCCCCGAGCGGCTCCTACGCAACCCGCCAAGCACGCGAGAGCTACCTGCGCATCTTCGTGCAGACCCTTTACGACGGCGGCTACAACCCCAAGCCGGAGAACACCCGGCCCAAACACATCGAGCATGCCCTGCAAATGTGGGCTGACAACAGCATCTCACGCCGCACCATTGACAACCGCTTGTCCGCCCTGCGCTGGTTCGCCGCCGAAATCGGCAAGCCCAACATCGTCAAGCGCACCAACAACGAGTACGGCATGCTTCCACCCAGGGAAAAACCCAACTACACCGACAAGGCCCGCAGTCTCGACCAGGGATCCCTGGGCAAGGTCCGCGACCCTCTGACGCATGCGAGCCTCATCCTCCAACGCGAGTTCGGCCTGCGGCAGAAAGAGGCCATCATGATCCGACCGCACGAAGCCGACCGCGGCGACCGCATCCACCTGCAAGACAGCTGGACGAAAGGCGGCAAGCCCCGCGACGTGCTCCTGACCACCCCCGGCCAACGGCAGGCCCTGAACGAAGCAAAAGCCCTCGTTCCGCCAGGCAGAAGTCTGGTACCGGGAGACAAGGATTTTTACCAACAACGCAACGTCTACAAGACACAAGCCCGCCGCGCCGGCCTTTCCAACCTGCACGGCCTACGCCATGCCTATGCCCAGCGACGTTACAGAACCCTCACCCGACAACTCGATCCAAACGGAGAAGGGTGGCACTGTCCCGCAAGAGGCGGACTACCCCAAGACGACCTTTCCAAAGAAAACCACAAGATCGACGTCCAGGCGCGCCTGAAGATCAGCGAGGAAATGGGGCATGGACGCCTGCGAATCACCTACGTCTATCTCGGAAAATAAACCTGAACCCAAACCTCAAAGGAGTCATGCAGATGAACAACCCCTTCCTGAACCGCCTGGCCAATATCCTGGACGGCCTGCCGCCTTACCAACTCAGCCACGAAGCCAGCTACTACAATGCTTTTAACCGGCACGACCACACCGACGTTGAGCCAGTCCTTGACCGTCTCGACAGCTTCTTCATGACCGGCGACGTCCGCGACAGCGACTTCGAACCTTCCTGGATTCCCTGGTACAACATCGTCTGCGGCAATCTCGAAGCCTGGGCCGCCCTGACCGCAGCCCGCGAACAAGACATCCCCCTGCCGCTTACGCAGGAAGCCATCGCAAAGATCGCCGCTGAAGCTCTGGGGCTCCCTGAACCACCTGCCGGAACCGTCCTGACCACAAGCCAATCGCCGATCCTCAACCCGGCCTGCCTTCTCGGACGCTTCGACGCCATCACGCCGCAGCACGCCGCCTCCGTTCTCAGAGCCTGCGCCGACGGCCAAAGCCCGGTTGAAGCCTGGAACCACGTCAGCCTGAACATTCGAAACCAGCGTCTGCTCGAACTGGCAGACATGGTGAAAGACCTCCCCAGCACAAGCGACGACCACTTTCAGACCGTCGACGAGCTCTGGTGGACGCCCCGCGACCTCCGCAGCCACCTTTCGACCCTCATTCTCGACCCGTCTCGGGGCTTGCCGTTTGTCATGAACGACGGCTCCTGGGGTGGCAACCTTGCCCTTTGGGCCCTTAGCCGCTTCGGGAACCACGTGACAAGCCACCTGGGCAATACCGACCCCGACCAAGTAAGACATATCGCCGGCATGGTCCTCGGCCTCACCTACAAGGAAGCCACAGCACTCTTTTGCGGCCTGCTCGCCCCGGACATGGACCACCCCGTAACCAACGAGACCTATCCGACGGTCATGACCCGTGATGCCCCCAGCACGAGCCGCAATCTGAAACTTCTGGCCGTTGGCGCCATGCCCCCGGCCGAATGGGACGACGTCGAAGAAATCCTTGCCAGGACCTGAAAGTGGAGACCCGACAGCCATGCCGAACAAGCCCTACACCACCACCCTCGACGAAGACGTCCTTGGCGGATTTCTGGAAACTCTGGACAACCCATACGCAAAAGACCACAACGACCTCGTACAAATGCAAGAGGCTGTGGACGAGCCCCTCCGGACCATCGTCCACAGCCTCCTGGACATCCCCAACCACATCCAGCCGCTCTTTCCTTTCCGAAACCTGCTGACCGAAACCAGAGGTCAACACCTGACCTGCCAGCAGGCCATGGCGGCAAGCACCTATTTCCGTCTTCTCATCCTGGAAGCAAACGTGTTCTGGGTCCTGGCCGTTCACTACCTGGTCCGCGCCCACGTTCTTGACACCACCGCGGTCAAACTCCCCGCCAACCGCGCCGAAGCCCTGGCCCTCTCAGACATTCCCAAAAACCCGATCGACGCCAAACACGGCCTCGACCCTTTCGGACAAATTCAAATCGACTTCCTGGTTGGCGCCCACCAGTCTCCGAAACAGATTCTTGAAAACGGTCCTGACTTCACGCTCCGCATCGAAGACGGCGACGTTGTCTTGCGAGTCGTCTTCCGGGAAGAGCCGCCGGCGTTCATCTTTTCCAAAGCCATGCAAGACCCGGAAACCGGAGAGATCACCGACCCGAAAGCCTGGGAGAAAATATCGACCCAACAGCTGGCCGACGTTCCCGGCCTCACCAAACGTTTCCGACGTCACCACCAGCAAGACATTCGCCGCGCCCATACCTTCATCTGGCCCCACGACTTCCTGCCCGTGATGACAACCCTGGACGATCTCCAGGACCCAGACGAATACACGCTGATGGATCCTTCCTGCCAGGATTACCTCGCGCGCCAAGCCGCCCTCGACCTGCCGCAAAACCGGCAGGGCCTGCGGCACATCGCCAGAGACATCCGGAACCCCTGCCACGAACTTGCCCGGACGATCGACACCCTGCCCGAGTCGGAAACGATCTTCCCCATCGGTGATTACCTCGAGCGCAATCCAACAGACTTCTCCCGTTTCGAAAGCGGCGACCCAAAACGAGTGCTCAAGCCCGAAGAAATTATCGACGACATGACCTACGCCCTGATCGAGTACAACCACTTCCTGCAGACCCATGCCTTCGACATCTGGCTCCATTACCTGAACGTCTACGTCCTCGATGCTGTCCATGAACGGCCGCAACCCCACCTCGACAAAGAGACCCTCACGACCCAGGCCCGCGACAAGAACGACGTAAAGGCTCTCGACGTCTTCGAACGCGGCCCCGACTTCAAGACCACATACGACGAAGAAGGCGCTCTGCTCATCGTTACGGAATCGCTCTATCTCGACACCGACACGACTGACGTCTGGAACCACTTCACCGTCCGGGAAGTTGACGAGAAAAACATCACCTTCGAAGATGAACACGAACCGTTTGCCTACCACTTCACCTGGCCCGCGGAAGTCCTTGATCCGCTCCGCCCCTGGTGAGGGGCTTTACCGTTCCCGAATTTGCTCCCAGAATTGCCTGAGAAGCGTTTTCAAAGCAGCACCCTCCCATGACACTACCCGACCCGAAAAAACCCTGAACGGACACTCAGACGGTTTTTCAACCTCCTCTCTCTCCGCTCAGCTGTCCGTATTTTCCTCCTCACCACGAACCCAGCCTTCGGCCTCTTCAGGGGTCGCGTTCTGCAGCTTGTCCACAAACTCAAGAAACCCTTCGGCCGGATCCCGGCCCTGATCCAGGAACCGCTTCATGAACGGCGGTAGCTCTGCAGCCTGCGCCAGCGCCTGAATCGTATGACGCGGAATCTCGATGTGTGACGGCAAGCCGCCAACGTCCCTGCCAGTGCCCTCTCCCGGGACCGCCGGCGAAGTCCCCCCATGGACCCCATGCTTCTGCCTCAGTTCCTTGCGCTCCCTCTGCCTCGCTTTGCTCATCCCGACCTCCTCCGGCTTGAAAGAATCCCAGATCCACGACCCACCCACAGACAAGGGCGGGGGCGTTTCCCGCTACGCCGCCCACGCCCCAAAGCCACGCCCCCGCCCTTGACCTCAGCCGTCCGACAACCGACCCCACCAACGATTCCCGAATTTGCTCCCAGAATCGCCTCAGAAGCGTTTTTCCGGGTACACCCTTCCCATGACACTACCCAACCAGAAAAAACCCTGGGCAATCACTCAAAGTCTTTCCAGTCCCCGTTCCCAATCGAACTCACCTGTCTCCTCAAAACCCTCGACCAACTCAACCAACTCGACCAACTCTACGAACTCCCACGGCCGGTCCAGGTACAACTGCAGAAGACCCCGGTTCTTGCCTCTCGCTACTTCCCAGCACCTCACCAACAGTTCGGCCCGCTGGAGCGACAGCGACGTCTCCGCCCAGACTAGGTCCACAGCCTCGGCAATCACCGGGTTGAGAAATGCTTCCGAGAGGCGACCCCGCAGCGTGTCCACGTCCAACTTCTCCATCAAGACCCTCCGTCCAGATTCTCTTCCAACTGCCCCTGCTCCCGACCCATCCATTCGAGCCGCCGACCCATGCCATCGACAACCCTTTCCAACCACCCAATGCCCCAGGTCCGCGGCAGCTCTCAACCGCCCTCGACCCTTTCCCGACATCATTTCCAGACCAGAGCACGAATCTGCCCGTATTCGGCCTGATCCTGGCATTAACGCCAGGAAACCATTTCTTGAAACTGACTCCTACAACTTGAACTCGCAGCATGTCCAGCCACTCTCAGCTACCCCTTAGCCAATTCAACCGATGGTTGATCTACCCATTTTCAACCTTGATTCAACCCGTTCTAACCCATACCACCCTTAATCAACCTAAATACCCTCTCAGGCCCCCTTTATCTGACCTACCTACGGACGATTCCCCATGTCAGCGCCAGAGCCGTTACCGGCCGACTCCGAAGGTTGAACGCACCTCCGGTACCAGTCTTTTCCTGTGGAAAAAACCTTGAACAGGCTTAATCTGCCCTGATTTGTGGGGGAATTGACCGCTCAGTGCTCAGGCCCTCACCAGACAGAGCATGTCGTGTCTGGCCCACCCGTACTCGGGGGGAATAACAGAGCCGCTGAAACTCGCACCCTTGCGGGGCTACTGCGAGTCTCCAGCACAGCTTCGGCAGGGACGCACCCTTACCAAAGGCAAAATTGTGGACAATTTGACGTCTCACTTGAAAAATACCCAGTGAACGCCAGTTCAACCCAAGCTAAACCTTTCGTTCTTAAAGACTTAAACCGTTTACGCCGTTCCGTCGTCACTAGCGTAATCACACCCCCGCTAGTGACGCCAAAGGCGTATATGAAACCCAGACCGCACCCGCTTACGACTTTGCGGGTTGCGGAGCCGCACAAATTCCCGTCTGGACGACGGTTTGTGCTGCCTCCCGGTTCTGAACGACCGGGGTTGACGGTCAAACCATGGCCTCGCTGAACGCGAGGGCACACAACATCCGCGCTTCCACTGGACGCAGAAGCGGGGAACTGATGGCCTGGCTGGACGCCAGAGCATAAAAAGCCGGAGCTGCCGCTCGACGCGGCAGGTTCAGGCATGGGGAAAGCGGCTGAAGACCGCATAGATCGTCGTCCCTTGAGGAAACCGAATGTGGCCCCGTCCTCGTAGTGACGGAAGCCGAAACGGAATACGGCGTGCGTGAAGCGCTTATGTCTTCGCACAACGCCGAGGAAGAAGTCCCGGAAACTTCCTCCAAGCAAATGGAACTGCCGGGAAGAGCCCAAAAAAGCGGCCCTTCCAAGCGGCGGAGCTGCTGCAAACTCCTACCGGGAAAGGTAAATCTCACTGCGTAAAGCAACTGAGGGGTGCAGCAGGAACGGCGGCATCATAACTTGGTGCAACCTCAAAGGCAAAATTACCCGAAATTACGCAAGTCCTATAATGATTTACGGGAAGCGTCGGGGAGTCTGCCCCCCTCTTCTGAAGCAGACTCCCTGGCTATCCTTGCCGTCACAAAAGCAGAAGACCCCCCTGACACCACAACTTCCCTCCTCCACAAGCCGGCGTCGCTCATGAAGACATCGATCCTTGAGCACATCCGGCGCCACCGGCGCATCCAAAGTCCAACAAGCTGGCGCCCAGTCCGCCCAAAAGCCCAGACATGAACCCAAGCAAGGGACTTGTTCATACCGGTTGCGTCGTTCTTCTCACCGCCGCACTCACTCTTGGCGGCTTCGTCCTGGCCCAGAACCTCATCCTGGCGCCCATCAAGAAGGACATGACCTGATTACGCACACAGAGAACCGGACACGTTCCGACCCGATCCAGTCCACACCGGTCGACACCGGTTCTTTCTGCGACGCACCAGCCCTCGAAGCAGCCGCAAGGACCCCGTACCCACCGGTATTCAATCAGGAAGCGTTCAGCATCTTGCTGAGCGACCTCACCGAAACGCTCCACGCCCCTCAACCATGCGCGCGCTTACAACACAGAGATCGCCCAGCAGCTGGACATTCTGCGTACGTCTGGCACGCCACCCGTCGCCACTCCCGCCGCAAACGAGCAAACAGGCCCTGAGAAACCCTGCGGAAACCGCCAACCCTTCAGCTTCCACCCTCTCCAGGGAACATTTGCTCTCGCCCACCAGACTGCAAACTGTTACCATCCCCGCGAATTTCCCGATAATTACTCCTTTACAACCCGAACGACCGGCTCCGAAAAGAACATTGACGGCGCAAATCAACCTTCTGAGTACTTGCCATGTCCATCCACATACACGCTGCCGAAGACTTTCCCCACGATTGCAACCTGGACGAAGCCATCCTGCTCAGACGCGAACTCACCTATTACATCATCAGACGCAGAGGCCGGACCCGAGTTGTCGTTCACTTCGAAGGCTATGCCCCTATTGTTCCGTTCGCCGAGGTTCAGACATTCTTCGCCCACGTCTTCGGAGACCTCGTACGTCTCCAGCGCTTACACCCCTTTCGCATCGCCGAACGACTCCGCATCACCTCGACCAAGAGCGAAACAGGCACCATTTTCAGAAAGGAAGCCCAGGCCGCTCTCCAGAAAGCCGTCGCCAACCTCGACAAGAAAGCGTCCAAGGCTGCAAGTCACGCCTGGCACCGGTACAATCCGCGGCTGGACAAGGAAGTTCGTCACTACGCGGTCTACCTTCCCAACGCTCCCAGACAGAGTCACCGGGGGCAAGAACCCCATCCCGAGCACATTGACCTGCCCGACGAGCCGCCCCGCATGCAGATGAACCAGTACCATCACGACCCAAAACATCATCACCTGGTTGCGCGGCCGCCAACACCACACCCGGAAACTCTCTATCCGGAAACCAAGTCGCCGCTTCCACCACTGGACAAACCCCTGCCGATGGATGTCCCCGTCAAAAAAGACGCCCCTCACGTACCGGCCAAACGGATGCCCCAGGGTTACTACCGGATCCGGAAACCAGGCCGCTGATTCTCCTGAGTAACCACGGCACACGAAAAAAGGGGCGTCCGACCCGAAGGCCGTCGCCCCTTTCCTGACTGAATTACTTGTCGAACTTTCCTGAAAACTACACAAATACCCGAAATCTTTCTATAATCCCCTTACTTGACTGCCTATGCGGCGGTTTTCAACATTACCTGACTTCGCCTTCATGGCGGATCGTTTCCCCCGTGGCCGTTTTTGCCCCCTTCTCATCGTACTACCCCGTTTGAAAAAACGCGCCACAGGCGATCCTGAGGGTCTTTTTTGGCGCCCGAGACGCCAAGAGACCCCTTCCCGGAGCGAATCTGGCCCTTTCGGGCGCCGGCTCGCCTTGCGGCGGCGCCTTCCAGGGCCGCAATCGCACCAATCAGTCCCAGCCAGAAAATCATCCACGGACCATCCACGCCCAACTACATCGACCGCGCCCGCAAGCTCGACGCCGGCGACCTTGACAAGGTCCGCGATCCCCACACGAGAGTGCCCTGGTGAGCACAGACTCGCCAGGGCACTCGTTTTTCCACCCGCAATCGGGAACGCCGTCCCGCCACATCCCTACCGTCCCGTCCCGTCTTTACTCCGCAGCCTGCCGGCGGAGAGAAGAAACGTGCAACCTTGTCGAGAGTCGGCGGACAAGCGGTGGCCCTCTCATCTCCCAAACGGCCAATCCCATATCCTTGCAAGCCCGCAAATCCCCAAGCATGACCGGGGAACGGGAAAACCTGATCTTCTCCTTTCTTGCCTTCTCTATGTATTGAATCACGAAGTCGGGCAAAACCAGCGGATATCGCAACCCCCTGTCAACATGCCGGCGCCACGAGCATCTCGCAAGAGACTTCTCGCCCGCTCCCGGCTCACCTGTAACACCTGTCCCAAGGAACTCATACCATGAATCGTACCCGCAAGATCGCCCTGACCCCGTCTCCGAAGCAGCAGCGCCTGTTGAAACAACACGCCGACTACCGCCGCGACGCCTACAACTCGATGCTGCGCGATTACAAAGACAAGTGCGCTGCCAAAAAAGGGTCGTATCCCACCAGCATGCTCTTACCCGTGTGGGAAGGAGAGCGAGCATCAGCGTATCCGCAGTCCACCCAGTTGTGCCGGAGCGCCGGCCAGCATGCTGTCTATGCGTTGGAAAACGCGATCAATGCCTGGGAGAACAACGCCCGCGATAACAAATTCCCCAGGTTCCACGGCCAGGACCACAAGATTGCCTTTCGCGCCGACAAGCGAGGGGTCAAAGTCCGGTGCGAAAAAAAGCGCATCGAACTGCCGAACATCGGCAGCGTCCGCATGCGTCGGTCCCTGCGTCCTGAAGGCCGTATCTCCGCGGTGACGGTCACGCACGAGGATGAACGCTGGTGGGCCTGCGTGGCGGTGGAAATGAAGAATCCGCCCAAAAGTCCCGGCAGCGAGATCATCGGCGTCGACGTGGGCGTCGGAACCATCGCGGTGTGCTCGGACGGAACACGCTACGAGATCCCCGAGGCGCTAAGGTCGCTGCGGCGCGAGATCGGCTGCCTCACGCGGCGTCTGGCCCGGCAGGTTGAGGGAAGCCGCCATCATGAGCGTGTGCAGCGCCAGCTTCAGAAAGCTCGCTACCTGGCAAGGTGCCGGCGTGAAGAGGTGCAGCACAAGGCAGCCAAAGAGATCGTCGCCAAGGCCCGCATGGTGGTGGTGGAGTCGCTGGATGTCCGCGACATGATGAACCGGAGCGGCAGGCGTCTGGCGGGGGGAATCGCCAGGGCTGCCATGAGCGCCCTGCAGCGCAAGATCGCCTGCCAGTGCAAGGCTGCGGGTGTCAGGTTCGTCAAGGCGCCGGGGGATTTTCCCAGCACCCGGAGATGCAGCAGGTGCGGCGAACCGCAGGACATGCCGCTCAGCAAGCGCGTTTACGAATGTCTCTGTTGCGGCCTGGTCATGGACCGCGACGACAACGCCGCCCTCAACTTGCAGCATTATGGCGAAGCGCTGAGCCTGTGAGGAGAGTGGTCGCCGTCTGTTGCTCAAGGCGGCGTAAAATAAACGACGTGGAGGCTGCCACCAGGATGGCGGCCAGTGAAGCGTCAACGGGAGCCGCCTCCAACCTGCCTGCCATCGGCGCGGACGGTTGCGATGGCAGCCTTCCAAGAGCGGAATAACCCACCGGGGCGGCGCGGGTACCATGATCGTCATGGCGTCCGCGCGGCCTCGGGGATTTCTCGTCTCAATTATCCATGTCGTTACCGGCAACAATTTTGCCAGACGTCACCCGGCAACTGAGGCGACCGGCGTTCGGCGGCCTCAAGATCAGTCAGGTCAAAGGCCGCAAGGAACTCGAAACCGGAAACGCCCGCCTGGATGTCTGGGTCATGGAACGGTCGAACCTCTTGGCGAGGGGTTATTGGCGGCACATGCGGTGTTGGTTCGGCGGCGGGCAGGGTTTCTTGCCGGCGTTTCGCCAGGCTTCAAACGTCATGATGGGCATGGTGACCAGCATGCAGCCGCTTGTGAACATGCCGGCAACGAGCGCGACGAGCAGGATCTTGAAGACGGGTTTCATGGCAGGATGGCTTTCTTCTTATATATCTAGAATTCTTGGCGTGCCTTTTTACACCAATCGGGCCAGGTGCCCTTTTTCGGCAGACGGATTCGCAGGCGTCAGCTGATACGGGGTCGGCCGCCCCTGGATGGCACAGCCACCCGGGTAGCCGGCCCGGCGTGTTGTCTGGCCTTGCCGGACGTGGGCGTGCGGGGTATGCTTCGCCCATACACACATTTTCTGGAGAGGCGGGTCGTGACGGCCGAGAGGCTGCAGCGCGTGTTTGCGCCGTGTCTGGAGAGGCCATTCCCCGACGCCCGGCGAAAAGGACCGTAGCCCGGCGTTTCCTGCGGTGTCAGGCAGGGATTGCCGGCTGTTCGGCTGGCGCCTTTCCCGCCTTGGCCTGCGGGCGCCCTGCCGACCTGAGCTCGACCAACTCCGCGGCGGCGTGCGCCGCTTCTTCGGTACTCACTTCGCCCGACACGTTGCCGTGCAGGTCGTAGCGCGGCGCCCCCTCGGTCAGGCACTTGAAGTAGGCTACCCGGCGTTCGAGATTGCCGTGGAACCACAGGTTGATGGCCACGCGCCACACCTGGTTGGAGACTTGCTCGCCGTCCTTGGCTTCGGCCAGGGCCTGCCGCATGCGATAGCCCTCGCCCATGGCCCAGGGCTTCAGGGCGCTGCGGTCGACAGGGAACAGCACCGGGAAGCGCGTCCGCAGCCGCCTGAGCAGTTCGCGCGCCTTCAGCCTGGTGGTGTTGGTTAAATTCCGGTTGGGCATGAATGCTCCCTCGACGGTTGGGCATGGACGGGATCGTATGCCTGCAAAGGTAGCACGACAGCCGGCTGCAGGCATGGCCTCGTTCCGACAGATGGGCCTGACGGCGTTCCGGCACCATTGCGCGACCCTGGAGGAGGCGCCCGTCACCACAGCCGACGGACGCCGCAAAGAGAGAGCAGTACCAGAAATCGAAGCGCTTGACGCTTTCGCGTGAGCCGGTTTATCCCCTGTCCTGACAGCCCCCCTTGTTCGGAGACCCGACATGCTTCCCGTCCTGACCGTCAATCGCTCCTTCATGTACGACTTCATGGACGCCGAGCCACCCTGCGGCGCCCTTGGCCTCGTCGAAGAAAACGGGCGGCAAAGCGGCTTTGTGGCCCTGCACCTCGATGCGGACATCCCCTCGGAGGTGACGGCCAGAGGCTTCCGGCTCGGGCATTCCCTGCTGGGCGGCGACGCCTTCGAAGTGATCCACCTTGCCTTCGCGTTCTATGGATTTCGGACCTGGAACCTGTTGATCAATCCGAACAACCCGCTGGTGCAGGCCGTCCTGGAGCGCATGCTTGAAGACGAGGACTATTTCTTCTTTGCCCTGAGCTCGACCGGACGGGCGACGGCCTTTCGCTCCGAGATGGGACAAGACGTGCTCTTTTACGTGAAAGCGCATCTCCCGCGTGTTCGGTACTCCACCACGACCGAGACGCAGTACGACCTGGCCTGCCTGGCCTTTGCCAGCAACCCGACGCCTCCCGGCACCTTGCTCCACTGGGCATGCCGGGACAATATCGAGTTTCTGGATTTGAGCACGGACCGGCTGGAGTTGAATCCGGTGTCATAGCTATGTGCAGGTGCGGCACCCGGCGGCCGCATGGCGATCTCGCACCTCGCAAATTCGGGCAAGAGCGGGCCCCTCCAATTCTGCGCGTTGCCGGTTATGCGTGGTAGGATGCCCCACGCGATGTGAACGACGAGGATCGATCATGCCAACGCATCAGGAAACGGAACAGTTTGTAGCGACGCTGAGCCGGGTCGAAAAAGCCCAACTGCTTCAGTGGGTAGTCCAGGATCTGGGCGATGCCTTTCCCGGTGTCGAAAGCCGTCCGGAGGTGTGTGGCGGCGAAGCGTGCGTGGTTCGGACCCGCATTCCGGTCTGGCTTCTGGTGCAGGCGCGGCGGCTCGGGACGAGCGACATTGACATTTTGCGGAGCTACCCCACCCTGCGGGTGGAGGATCTGGCCAATGCCTGGGCCTATGCCCGCTCGCATGCTGAGGAAATGGACCGACAGATTCGCGACAACGAGGCGGCTTGATGGCAGATTGCTACGCCAATGAGAATTTCCCGCTACCGGTTGTCGATGCCTTGCGGGAGTTGGGCCACAACCTGTTGACCACCTACGAAAGCGGCAAGGCCGGTCAGGCCGTGTCGGATGAAGACATCTTGGCATTCGCGACCGCCGAGTCGCGGATCGTGCTTACCCTCAATCGCCGCCATTTCATCCGTCTGCATCAGGCGATGCCCGACCACCGCGGCATCATTGTCTGCACCTACGACCCGGACTTCGAGGCGCTTGCCGGTCGCATCCACAGGGAATTGGAGACGTACTCAGACTGGACTGGCCGATTGGTCCGAATCAACCGGCCGGCATAGACGCGCCGAACAAGACAAGCCGCGGTCTGACCTGCGGCAACATGGCTATAAGCCCAAAAAAAGGACTCCGATTGGTGCTTGAGTCCCAGCCCGCCCTTGTCCGCAAGGGGATCCTTGAGAAAATCGAGGACATGGAAGATGTCTATCTGGCCGAACACGTGCTGGAGCGCATTCGCAAGGGAGAGGAAAAAACCCTGAGCGCGGAAGAAATGTGGCGTGGCCTGGAGGATTGAGTACGCCGAAAGCGTCCAGAAGTCCGTTCGCCGCCTGGATCGGCAGGTGCAGCGACGGCTTCGGGATTTCCTGGAGGTCCGATTGGCCGGCATGGACAATCCGCGCCAGCTTGGCATTGCGATGCAGGGGACACGGTATGGTGATCTGTGGCGTTACCGTGTCGGAAATTATCGCATCATGGCCGAGATAGACGATGAACGTACCCGTATCCTGGTCGTACGGATCGCCCGTTCCCAGCGATGCATACCGCTAGCAACTGCGCAGGAGGCAAAGGGTGAAGCCGCACGGAAACTGGAAGAGGCGGTCCCCCTGGAGGGTGCCAAAAAGTGGGGGCCATTCAGACGCCGCATGTCTCAGTTTCAGGCGCTCGATCCCAAACACCTTCGGCCTCGGCACCACGGCTCGAATTTCCCTTGCGTACACAGATCCGCAGTTGCCCCACACTTTTTGGTACTCCCTTAATCTACCCCGGGAAGGGCCCCTGGCGCCGCGAGCGCCGAAAACGGCCGCCCAGGATGGCCTGTAGCACGTTCTTTCAGAGGGGGTAGTGTAATGGACAAGGGGGCAAAACCGCCCCCGGCGGGAATTGTCCGCCGACCTTGACTCGGAAAACCCGGCCAGGTCTTTGCCTCCAGGAAGACGATCCCGGGTTTCCGACCCCGCCGTCCCAAAGTTCCGTCAATTCAACCTGCCCGGGCAGCCTGTGAGGGCCTGCGCAGGACCTGGATCGGCATCTGCACCTGCCGCCGCGGCCAGTGGCGCGACGTCGCGGAATCCCCCACTCGCACCCCACTCAGGAGCTGACGGCAGCCCTTTCAAGCCAGACTCGTCGCACCGTTTTGAGGCAAGGTCTACGTCGTTTCCAGGGGCGGGAATTTTGCGATGGGGAGCCGGTTGCGAATAGCGTTTCGCCCAGCAACGGCGCGGATGCAAAGTTAACAGAATGAAGACTTGTCAGAACTGTCCCATTACGTAACGGGGTGTACTGGATCGAGGGAGAGGAGTTGCCAGCCATGACTAGTTGCATGGCATCCCGCAGCTGAGGCTGTGCTGGGAGGCATTCGTCTATGCGCTGCCTGAGCGCTCCCACTTTTTGGCACTCCCTGGGTGGGAAGCGAGGAATTGGCTCTATTCGTCCTGACTCAGATCCACCGGCACCGTTTCCAGTTCCACAATCTCTCCGTTCTGGTAGGCCCAGATGCTTACAAAGCCGCTGACCACATCTCCATCAGCGTTCCAGTCGAGGCTAGAGGCAGCGCCTTCGTAATTGATATCCATATCGCCTCGCACAAGGTCGAGACCACGGCTCAGGTGGGCGATACCTGGCCGAATTGTTTCACCGTCCGGGGAAGCAATGGACCGCAGCGCGTCTCTGATCGCCGTTCCATCAACGCTGCCCGCCTTCTCGGCCGCAAGCGCCAAGGCTGCCGTCGCGTCATAGGCTTCCCGTATAAAAGGTAGAGTCGGGACGCGGTCGTGTCGCGCCATAAATGCTTCCTGGAAGAGTTCGTGCGAAAGACTCATGTCGTCGCCTGATAGCACTGTCCCTTTGAATCCCTCCAGATTGTCCGCACCAGCCGCATTGATCAAATGCTCCGAGCGGGTGCCGTCCACGAAGTAAAACTGAGTGAAAATCCCTTCATGTATGGCTTCCGGTACATAATCCACGGCCTGCCCCGCATGTCCCATCGCGATGAGGTATTGGGCACCGTGACGTTGAGCCCGTCGCAACTCGTTGAGGTAAGAAGACCCCTCGGGCTTCGCATCGTGAGGAACCTCGGCGACTGTGCCAGCGTAGGCATTCTTGAAGTGTTCGAGAAGTCCTCGGCCGTATGCGTCGTCGAGATATAGAATCCCTACGTTGTTTACTCCATCTTCGGTCACAAGAGCAGCCAACACCTTCCCTTGGGCAGCATCCGACAACGGCGCACGGAATAGATAATCACTGTCGTTCACGTCGCTGATGCCAGGTGATGTGGCGGACGGAGAAATGAAGGGCACCTTCGCTTCGACAGCTACCTCCACAATCGCCAAGGCGCTAGAGCTTGCCAAAGGTCCTACAATGGCGGCGACGCCTTCAACCTCGATAAGCCGTTTCGCCTCTGCAACTGCTTGTTCTCTCTGCAAGGCAGTATCGCCGACGAGCAGGACCACATCGTGGCCATTTACCCCACCCCCTTCATTGATATGATCGATGGCCAGCTCAACACCCTCTTGTATCCCTGATGCGAACTCTTTGAGGGGTCCCGAAAAGTCGGCAAGATAGCCAATCTTCAGCGGCTCGCTGATCTGCGGCGATCCTCCATCCCCATCGCAGGAGGCCAGGAACATAACGGCCAGGAACATCGCCAGACTCGTGACTACCCTGGTTATGTAACGTCTTGCATATTCGCCAATGCTCATTTTGCTCCTCCCCTTTTATGCACCTGAGCAGGACAGCACCCCGTCAGCAGAAGGATAGCATAATACCTGGAGTGTGGAAATTTTGGTCGTCCGCTATGGGATCCCTCCCAACATGGGCAACCGGAGGTCGAGTGTCCCAAGCTGGGGCACAGGTATTCTGCGGACGGCTCCCAACCAGGAGAGCACCAAAAACTGTGGGGTGCATCTCATGCTGCAAGTCCGGACGCGAACCCTTGACGGCACGCTGCGGGGAAGTTCGAGCAGTGGTATCCGGCTGAAGGCCGGGGCCAGGTCGGTTGAAGTTGAACTGTGCGCTGCCTGATTGCCCCACACTTTTTGGTGCTTCTCTGTACGGGCCTCTATCTGGGCCGTGACAATCATTGGAACGAAAAGTTGCGCTAAGGGTCGTCGAGTTCTTCCTGATTGAGGGGACGCAAGGCGCCGTTGGCAATCGGTTCGGGGAGTGTGAAGGCATAGCGTCCGAGCACATGGATGTGCTTGTGTATCAGGGGTGAGAGTCGCGCCAAGTCCGCCGGTCGGATCTTGATGCCCTGGGCCCTCAGATGATTCAGGGCGGCTTCCATGTAGATCGTGTTCCAGAGCACGACCGCATTGGTGACCAGGCCGAGCGCGCTGAGTTGGTCTTCCTGACCTTGGCGATAAGGCTTTCGGATTTCGCCGCGCTTGCCGTAGCAGATGGCCCGGATCACCCGATGGCGGCCTTCGCCGCGATTGATCTGTGTGAGGATACGCCGACGATAGGCCGCGTCGTCGATATAGTTGAGCAGGTAGATGGTCTTGTTGATGCGTCCCAGTTCCATGATCGCGCTTGCCAGGCTGGAGGGCCGTTCGCTTCTCAGAAAAGAGCGTACCAGTTCCGAGGCCTGCACGGTACCGAGCTTCAGGGAGGCCCAGTTACAACATAGCTGCTCTAAAGTGCCAAATTGGTCTTCGCTATAGTTCATCCGACTCGATTCTGAACCCCTTTTTGGAGGCAGAGACGGATGAAACAATGCTGGAGCGGCAGTGAACTCGCTCAGTTCTGGAGCCTGAGCGGCGACGAGAATCAGTTTTCAGATCAGCGCACACAACAGGGGCGATTGGGCCTCGCCGTGATGCTGAAGTTTTTCCAGTTGGAAGGCCGATTTCCTCACTACCACAAAGAGGTCCCGTTACCCGCCGTCGATTACGTGGCCGAACAGCTCGAGGTGCCGGCGACCGCCTGGTTGGACTATCCGCTGAAAGGCCGCAGCGGCAGTCGGGACCGCGAACAACTTCGCGCCTTTCTCGGCTTCAGGCAAGCTGCGAACCATGACATGGAGCCCGTCCAGCGTTGGCTCAGCCAGGAAGTCGTGCCACAGGATCAGGACCCTCGCCATCTGAGGTCGGCCGTGCTCGACTGGTACCGGGAGCACCTTGTCGAATCGCCCAGCAGTGATCGTATCGACCGTATCATCAGCGCGGCGGTGCGCGACTTCGAGACAGCCTTCTTTGCCGATATACACGGCCAGCTCTCAGGTTCAAGCAGGCAGCGGCTTGACGCCTTGTTGACCTCCCCCTCAACCGAGGAGCCAGCAGCAGAAAGCGCAGAATTCTCAGACCTCGTCACCCTCGGTCGGCTCAAGGCCGATCCGGGCCGCGCAGGCCTCGCCAGTCTGCGCGAAGAGATCACCAAGCTCGAGTGCATAGGCGACGTGCAGCTGCCAGACACCCTGTTTGGCGGCGTGCCGCACAAGGTTCTGGAGCGGTATCGCTTACGGGTATCCACCGAGTCGATCGACCAACTCCGTCGCCATCCCGAACCCATACGTCATACGCTGCTCGCCGCCTTTTGCCGGCAGCGGCGCCGGGCCATCATCGATGGGTTGATCGAGTTGCTGATTCAGATCGTCCACCGCGTATCGGTCAACGCCGAGCGCAAGGTGGTCACGGAGATCATCGGCGGCCTTGAGCAGGTCCATGGCAAGTCCCTGATCTTGTTCCGCCTTGCCGAGGCCGCCGTGGAACAGCCCCACGGGGTGGTCAGCGAGGTGCTCTTCCCGGTCGTCGATGAGCAGACCTTGCAGGCCCTCGTCAGGGAGTACCATTCCAAAGGCCCGACGTATCAGCGGCGCGTTCACACCGTGCTTCGTAGTTCCTACAGTCATCACTACCGCCAGATGCTGCCCATGCTGTTGGGTACCCTGGCGTTTCGATCTGACAACGTGGCGCACCAGCCTGTCACCCATGCCCTGGCCTGGCTTCAGGCACACCGCCAGAGCCGGCAGCAGTTCGTTTCCTGCGACGAGGTGCCTATCGATGGCGTCGTTCGCCCCCAGATGCAGGACATTCTCATCGAAGAGACGCCGCGCGGAGCCCAGCGCATCAACCGGATCAACTACGAGATCTGCGTGCTGCAGGCGCTTCGCGACCGTCTGCGGTGCAAGGAGATCTGGGTCGAAGGGGCCGATCGCTTCCGTCATCCGGATGAGGACCTGCCGTCGGACTTCAGCGCCAGGCGCAGCGACTACTATACGGCGCTGAAGCAACCCATGGATGCAGGACAGTTCACCGGTGACCTGCAACAGGCGATGGAACAGGCGCTGAGCCAGTTTGATGCCAACCTTCCGGCCAACCCGAAGGTCCGGTTCCGCGCGTACGGCAAGAATCGCACTGTGTTGACCCCGCTCGAATCCCAAGCGGAGCCCGTCCAGTTGCAGCGACTGAAGGCCGAGATAGATCGCCGCTGGTCCATGACCAGCCTGCTCGACGTGCTCAAGGAGACCGATCTCAGGGTGGGCTTCACCGAAACGTTCAAGAGCCTGGGCACGCGGGAAGTCCTCAGCCGCGAAGACCTGCAATACCGCCTCTTGCTGTGCCTCTATGGTCTTGGCACCAACATGGGACTCAAACGCATGGTGCCAGGCCGCGGCGGTCTCACCTACCGGGAACTCCTTTACACGCGGCATCGGTTCATTGAAAAGGATGCCCTGCGGGAAGCTATCCGGCGCGTGGTCAATGCCACGCTGGCGTCGCGCCTGAGCCACGTCTGGGGCGAGGGGACCACCGCTTGCGCGGCCGACAGCAAGAAGTTCGGCGCCTGGGACCAGAACCTGATGACCGAATGGCACATTCGCTATGGCGGCCGGGGGGTCATGATCTACTGGCACGTGGAGAGAAAATCCGCTTGTATCTATTCGCAGCTCAAGCGCTGTTCGGCCTCCGAGGTCGCCTCGATGATCGAGGGCGTGCTGCGCCACTGCACCGAGATGGAGGTCGATGAACAGTACGTCGACAGCCACGGCCAGAGCGAAGTCGGCTTTGCCTTCTGCCACCTCTTGGGCTTTGATCTCCTGCCGCGGCTCAAGCCCATCGCCTCCCAGAAGCTTTACCGTCCAGTCACGGGCCGAGCCGGCGACTACCCGAATCTGCAACCCATCCTGACGCGCCCGATCCAGTGGGAACTGATCCGTCAGCAGTACGATGAGATGATCAAGTTCGCCACGGCGCTGCGCCTTGAGACGGCCGAGCCCGAAGCGATCCTGCGCCGCTTTACCCGCAACAACCTCAAGCATCCCACGTACCGGGCCCTGGCCGAGCTGGGCAAGGCGGTCAAGACCATCTTTCTATGCCGCTACCTGGATTCCGAACCTCTCCGGCAGGCCATTCATGAAGGGCTCAACGTGGTCGAGAACTGGAATAGCGCCAACGGCTTCATCTTCTACGGCAAGGGGGGCGAGATCGCCACCAACCGCCTGGAGGACCAGGAGATTGCGGTGCTGTCGCTGCACCTTCTGCAGGCCTGTCTGGTGTACATCAACACGCTGATGATCCAGCAGGTGCTGGCGTCCCCGTCCTACCTCGACAAGATGGGACCGGAGGACTTCCGGGCCCTGTCGGCGCTGATCTATCACCACATCAACCCGTACGGCATCTTTAATCTGGACCTGCATGAGCGCCTGTCCATCGAGTGGCAGGTGGCCGCTTGACTTGTTACGCTCCACGCTCTTTACCTAACACGCCTTTTGTCAAGAGTTACGAAGAACGAGGCAAGCTGCTAGGCGGGTCAAAGAGGAGCTGAAGCATGGTGTCCAACGGGCAAAATGTAAAAAGTGAGGATGTCCGGCTGACGGACGGGCATGAGCGCGCCCGCAATTTTCTCAGCGACGGCGAAATGGACGGGCTCCTTGAGGCGAGCAAGAAGGGTCGCCACGGCGTGCGGGATTTTCTGCTGCTGCTCATGATGTTTCGCCATGGCCTGCGCGTCAGCGAAGCCGTCCGCATGCGGCGCCAGGACCTGAACCTCAAACGTGCCCGGGTGTGGATTCGGCGACTCAAGAATGGCCTGTCTGTCGAACACCCCATCGCCGGCGATGAACTGCGGGCCATCAAGCGCTACCTGCACACACGTCACGACGCCTTGCCGTGGCTGTTTGTGTCGGAACGCGGGCAGCCGATGACCCGGCAGTCCGTCAACTACCTCATTGGCGCCGCTTCCCGGCGTGCCGGACTCGGGGCGCTTCATTCCCACATGCTGCGGCATTCGTGCGGATTTTACCTTGCTAACCAGGGTTACGACCTGAGGCTGATCCAGGACTATCTCGGGCACCGCGACCCCAAGCATACGGTTCACTACACGCGGGTCGCCGGAGTCCGGTTCGAGGGCATGTGGGGGACGTGAGACACGGACGAGGTCAGAGGCGCGGCGTCAATTTGGCACTTCAGAGCAGCTATGTTGTAACTGGGCCAGGGAGCCGGCGACCCGCAGCATGTCATCCCAGTTGTGCCAGATGCGCTTCGTCTTGACATGATGTCGGGCGATGTCATTGAGGGCGCGGTAATCGGCATTCGGGTCCATTTGGTAGAAGCGTGCCTCGCCGGCATCGGCCAGGCGCGGGGAGAACTGATAGCCGAGCAGCCAGAACAAGCCGAACACCAGGTCACTGGCACCAGCGGTATCGGCCATGATCTCCGTCGGGTTCAAGCTGGTCTTTTGCTCCAGTAGGCCTTCGAGGATATAGATGGAGTCGCGCAGCGTGCCGGGCACGACGATGCCGTGGAAGCCGGTATATTGATCGGAGGTGAAGTTGTAATAGGTGATGCCGCGGTCGGCGCCGAAATACTTGCGGTTCGGTCCGGCGTTGAGGGTTCGCACCGGCGTCACGAAGCGCAGGCCGTCGGCAGAGGCCACTTCACCGCCACCCATTTCGTTGGCCAGCGCCAAGGTGGCCTGATGGTCGACCAGACGGGCATTGGCGCGGCTCAGGGTTTCGGCGCGGAGGTAATTTTGCTGGACCCAGTGGAGGCGTCCGGGCACCAGTGCCGGGTCCTCACGATGCGACACGGCGCGCAGGCCGATGTTGCAGGCTTCACTCAGGAGGACGGCACAGATACTGGTCGAGAGATCGCCAGCGCGCGCCTGCGCCTCGCTGATGTGGGTGAACTCATCGGCAAAGCCCGTCCTGGCCTGTATCTCCAGGAGGATTTCGGCGAGATCGACACGCGGTATCAGGGCGGCGATCTGTGCGCGAAGCTCGCTCAGGCTGGGCGGCTCATCGAGTTTGTCGAGATTGGCAAGGGTGAGCGTCGATTTGCCGTTTTTGCACTCGACACGGACCTCCGAATTCCCGGCGAAATTGTCGGCCACCCGCCGGTAGGTGGCATCGAGTTCGATCCTGAGCCGTTCCACAGCTGCATCGGACGACATGGGATGCCCCAGGGAACGGCAGACGACGGGTCGCTTTGCTCGCCACCCTGAGCCGCGAAGCAGCTTGGCACGGGGGTCGCCCCAACGGTCGCTCGCCGGCACATAGACATCACGTCGCCGCAGGCCGTCTTGCAGCCTCTCCAGCAGGCACAACGTATAGGCAGGCTGACTGACGCGGCCCGTCTTGTCGACGACCAGGCGTTTCCAGCCAGCATCAATGACGTCGAGCGGCGCCCCGTCGAGCTCCGGCTTTTGTCTTCCTTCGAGCCTTGCCAGATAGTCGATGCCTTCAAGGACGGCCTTGCCGGCCGGCGCCGCCTGGAAGGTAACGGTTTCCAGAACGTGCGGCAGAAAGCGCCGCACCGTCTGGTATCGCGTCAGCATCTCCGGCTGATGATTCTGCCGTGGCGGCCGCGCCACGTCGTAGGTTGTGGTGACCGCCTGGGCCAGATGCTCTTTTGAGAGTCTGGCGAAGACCACCGTCCGCACCTCCCCATCGGGACAATCCTCGTCGAGCAGGACGCCACAGACATCGGCAAGTTCGAGGGCGGCCTTGTCCAGATCATGCAGGGTCCGCAGGCGCTTCTTCACGCCCCGTCTTTTGGCGCTGGCGGCGATATCCGTGATCAGCAGATCGAGCAAGTCCAGGGCGTCGTCGAGGGTCTCCGCTTCGTAGGCATAGGCGAACGCAACCAACGTTGCCCGGCGCCTCTCATCCGGCATGCGAGCGATGCTGGGCGCCCAGCCCGTTGCCGCAAAACGTGCCAGTGCCTTCAAGCGGACCGGCGGGATGCCGGAGAAGTCGAGATCGCGAATGCCAAGACGACGTAATTGCCGGTAGCGCTCCAGTGCCGACCGCATGGCAGCGCTGCTGATACGCCGCGGACTGCGGCGCAGGCGGTCGAAGAGGCTTCGTCGCTCGCCATCCGGCACCTCCAGCAGGGCCTCAAGCTGGGCACATTGCGCGTCGCTGGGCAAAGCGGCCAGGCGTTGCCAGGTGCGCATGGATGCCCGCTCGCGAATTTGGGAGATCAGGCGTGTCAGCGTCGTCGCGCCGGGCAGGAGCACCTTGCGCTGTCTCAGCCAGTGTGTCGCCAGGTCGAACAGGTGGCCGGGCCGCTCATTGCTCAGCCAGGTGCGGGCATAAAGCCAGCGGCTCAGGCGGAAACGCCACACGGGATCACTGAAGTCGTGGTAGCCGTAAACCTTCCGGATTTCGGCGCAGTGGGCATGCCGTGTCTGTTTGCGCTCCAGGTAGCGAAGCAGGCTCGTGGATGGATCAAGGTCGAGTTGACGCCCGACGTAGGTGATCACGGGGCGGGGGACGTCAACCGGATTGGGCAAAAAGGTGCCGAGGTGCCGTACGGTGCCAAGCTGGATCGCAAATCCAAGGCGATTGTGAGCACCCCGCTTGCGTGCGATCAGCGCATGATCCGCATCATCGAAATGAAAATGGCGCGCGAGTTGCTCTGGCGACGGCTCGTCGATGAAGCGGCCGTGCCGCTCCTTCTGGGCTTGGGTGAGAAATTCAACCGGCATGGCGTCTCATCAAAGGTTCGTTTTGCAAGGCAGCCGCGAACACCCGCCGAGACCTCCTGAAAGGGCCTGAAATCTGTTTCATCATAGCGTCTCACCATTTACCATATCAACAACCCGATGGTGTCGCGTATAGATGAAATAGGGAGGGGGACCCGGAATGGGAAGGTTGGTCGGTTACGCCCGCGTCAGCACCGGCGAGCAGGACCTGCAACTGCAGATGGACGCCCTGAAGACGGCGGGGTGCCGTGACGCTGACGTCTATACGGACAAGGCATCCGGAGCTCGTGGCAACCGGCCTGGGCTCGATGCGTGCGTCAAGGCCTTGGAAGCAGGGGATACCTTGGTGGTCTGGCGTCTGGATCGCCTGGGGCGTTCGATGCCACACCTGGTGGCGCTGGTGGAAGAGTTGCTGGGCAAGGGGATCGGCTTCCGGTCGCTGCACGACGGCGCCATCGACACGACCACGGCGTCGGGCGAGTTGATGTTCAACATCTTTTCGAGTCTGGCACAGTTTGAGCGGCGCCTGATCCAGGAGCGCACCCGAGCAGGGCTTGCTGCTGCAAGGGCGCGAGGCCGCAAGGGCGGCCGCCGGCCGATCCGCCCTGACGATCCGCGTGTCCTCACCGCCAAGCGCCTACACCAGGGCCGCGGCCTGAGCATCAACCAGATATGCAAGACGCTGAGCATCTCCAGGCCCACGTTCTATCGGTATCTGGCGCTGCCCGATGTCGCTGCAAAAAGACCCGCGTAAACGCCTTAGCGCAACTTTTCGTTCCAATGATTGTCACGACCCTAGGCCAACTTGAGCCGCCCGCCGAGCTCATCAACACTCCTAGCAACCGCATTAATCTCCTATGCAAATTGCAGCGTCTCTTCAACACGGCGCGCACGATCTGCCTTGGCCATGCTGCGTCTGATCTGATAAGCATTCCAACAAGTCCATATCGCAGCTAACGCGCCGACCAAACCCACCACCAACTTAATATCCACGTATGCTCCTTCACTTCATGCGCACATTACCTGTGGAAAATTTAGACTCGAACCAAAACAACCGGAGGGGTTTTCTTACGCTCGTCTTGCTTGCACATGTGCGATAATGCGTGCACACGTGCAGGTGTGAGTTCACACCTGCAATCGTTCAATCATGCATGTCTGCACATGTCTAACCCAAGGCCATCGCCATGCAGACCATCGCACTCATCAGCCAAAAAGGCGGTGCTGGTAAGACCACTGTCGCCCTGCACTTGGCTGTGGCTTTCGCTAACGCCGGAAGCAACACGGCCATCATCGACCTCGATCCGCAGGCCTCGGCCGCTAACTGGGCCGACCGCCGCGAAAGCGAGTTGCCTGTCGTTGTCTCGGCGCACGCTAGCCGCCTCCAGCACGAAATACGCCGCGTTGAAGACGCCGGCTGTCAGGTCCTCGTCCTCGATACCGCGCCGCACTCGGACCGAAGCGCCCTGGAAGTCGCCAAAGCCGCCGACCTGGTTCTCATGCCCTGCCGACCGGCTATCTTGGATATGGAGGCGATCTCGAGCACGCTCGATCTCGTCCGTACCACTGGCAAGCCAGTCTACGTCGTCCTTAATGCCACCACACCGCAAGGCCATGAAGCCGCTGAGGCTGCCGAAGCCTTGGACGAGCTCGACGTCCAGGTCTGCCCCGTGCATCTTGTCAACCGCGTGGTGTTCGCACGTTCGCTCATCACTGGCCACACTGCCCAGGAGGTCGAACCCAAGGGCAAGGCCGCGCGGGAGATTGAACAGATGCACGTCTTCACACGTGCACTCCTGCACAACCTACAACGAAAAGGATGATTTACGCCATGAAGAACAAGTTTGCCAATGCCCTGAAGAAAGACGTGCCTGTAGCACCCGCGGCCCTGCGTGAGACGCCCTCCAGACGCGGCGCCAAGCATATCGGCGGGTATTTCGACCCCGAGGTGTCGCGGCAACTGCGCCAGGTCGCCGTCAATGAGGACACATCCATCCAGAACTTGCTGGCTGAATCCCTCGACATGCTATTTCACAGCCGCAAGATGCCGACCATTGCACAGACCGCAGCCCCCAGGTAGCCGCTTCCTTTGGGAGCGCTCAGACACGCCGAACGATACTTTCATTCAGCCTGAACCGTCGCGCTCGAATCGGTTTGTCCTTCAAGGCGCTGTCCAGGGGTCAATAATGTTGACGCCCATATCCTGGAAATCCCGGACGTTCCGGGTTGCAAGCGCCAGGCCGCGGGACCGGGTGATTGCTGCAATCTGACAATCGGCCTCCGCGACTGACCGGCCGATCGCCCGACGACTGGCTGCGATTTCTGCATACGCACGCGCCGCGTCACTGTCGAATGGCAGAATCCGGTCGGCAAAGTCGTCACGTAGCATGGCTTCGATTTCCGAGGCGAGCGCGTCCCGGCGTCGGCCGGCAGGCATGATGGCGAGACCGAAGCGTAGTTCCGCTTCGCCCACTGCCGAGAAAAACAGGCTCGCTGCCGGGCGGTTGGCGATCCAGCTTTCAACGGCCGGGATTGGCAATGGGCGCATGAGTTCGGAAACGACGTTGGTATCCAGCATGATCATTGTTCGGTCTCACTCGAACGAAGGCGGCTGGCGCATTGGCTGGCGCGCGGGTATCTCCAGTTCCACGCCGCCGAAGGGCGCAAAGCGGGCACGAATGGCCCTGGCGAGGTTTTTGGGGCCTGCTTTCCGTTCGACGGCTTCGCGCAGGATCAGGCGCGCTTCCTCTTCCATCGAACGGCCATTCGCAGATGCCTGAATGCGAAGCCGGGTCTTCACGTCGTCGTCGAGATTGCGGATTGTGATGCTTGCCATGGCGATGCCTCCTCTTTGTTTGCAATCTGCTTCAAATTTATCCTATGATTGCAATGCAATCAAGGTATTGCCAGAAAGCCACGTCCTAGGTTGCCGTAGTTGCAACTCGGGTGTGATGGCGAAGACAGACTTAGCTGTGATTTGATTTGTGCTATAAAGGCTGGGCAGGCACCTCCCCTGGCGGTTGAAGGGAAGGCGCCTGCTGCCGTCCGTTGCTGGTGTTGGGCAACGGGGGGCGGTGCGTTGTACCCCTGGGGGGGGGGGTAACAACGTGCGTTGATACCCCGATGCAAGGGGCAACAACGATGCCATTCTACCAAAATATCCCACAGCGAAAGCAAGCCCTTACCTACGAGAGTGCCAAAAAGTGTGGGGCAATCAGGCAGCGCATGCCTCGGTCGCGGGTGTCCTGCCCGGTCCACGGTTCTGGGGGGACATTGTTGACGCTTGCGAACTGCTTGTCGACCACCGTGTCGATAACCCTCTCTACGATCCCGGTAGAGGCACCCGATTGCTACAGCGGTGTCGGTTGGCCGTCTGTGGATCATGTGGCCATATATCCGCACGAATCCGGCACTGCCCCACACTTTTTGGCACTCCCGATCAAACCCGAAACACCTTCATCACCTCATCCCCCAAGTGGAGCAAAATCACATATCCGAAGGCTCGCAGGCAGCGTCAGAAATGTGCGCATTTCATGTTCCGGCGCAAAGTGGCGAAGCGACCCAGATCAACGTCATGCCGGGTCAAAACTGATCCGAAGACGGGTGCCAGTCGCGCGAGCGATCTTTTCCAGTGTTCGGGTGGACGGCTGGACGCGGCCACTCTCAAGCCGGGCTACGACCGATTGCGTCGTTTCCATGCGCTCGGCCAATTCCGCCTGCGTGAACCCGGCGCCCGTTCTTGCCTCGATCAGGGCGCGCGTCAGTTCAAACTCTGCGCCAAGTCGGTCATACGCCTCGCGGTATTCCGGATCCTGGCTCCATTCCTCGTGCAGGTCGGCTACCTTGCTCATGTCATGATCTCCCCGACACGTCGCAGCGCCAATTCGATCTCCCGGCGCGGCGTCCGCTGAGTCTTCTTGAAAAATACCCGCACGACCACCAGGCGCATGTCCTGGGTCGCCACATAAAGTGCGCGCGATATGCCGTCTCGCCCGCTCAGGCGCATTTCCCAGAGCGGGCCGCTCAGATGTCTGATATGCGGGGCGCCCACACGATCAAGGCCAACTGCACCAATCAATTGGCAGATGCGCGCGAATCGGGCACGCATGTCAGCGGGCAAGGCGCGGAGTTCCTTGTCCACGGTCTCGTTCAGGGTTTCGACGCGCCACTCCATGAATTTGCATCTTATAGCATATATGCTATGACTGCTCTACTCATCGCTTAGTGTTTGCAAGTTACTTTCGAGTAGAAGGCGGGCCGTTTTCTAAATCGTCATGCCGGCTTCTTGCTTTTCCCTGACTTCATTGGGGAGTGAACCATGTTCCGAATGATCGCACGGTTGGTTCTTTACTTGTGGCGGAATGAATGGGTTACCGAATTGTTGCGTCTTGCCAAAAAAGGCAACACTGAGGCGCAAACCGTTTTGGGTGTCATGCACTACCGTGGCAAAGGTGTGCTCCAGGACTATGTCGAAGCTGCGAAGTGGTACCGAAAGGCCGCAGAGCAGGGTAACGCTGAGGCACAACACCGCCTGGGCCGCATGTTCGAGAATGGTAACGACCAATTCAGTAGAGGTTTCGGTGATCCAAAAAGTGTACCGCAAGATTATGCCGAGGCGGTGAAGTGGTATCTTTTGGCCGCCGAGCAAGGTCACGACTGGGCGCAGTGCAGTCTGAGTGCCATGTATGAGCTTGGCAGGGGCGTACCGCAGAACGATGTCGAAGCCGTGAAGTGGTACCGCAAGGCTGCCGAGCAGGACAACGCCTTGGCACAAACCGTCCTGGGCATGATGCACCTCCGCGGCAAGGGGGTACCACAAGACTATGCCGAGGCGATAAAGTGCTTCCGCAGGGCTGCTGAACAGGATTACGCCGAGGCGCAACACCTCCTGGGCGACCTGTATGACTTCGGCAAGGGCGTACCGGAAGACGATGTTGAGGCGGTCAAGTGGTATTGCAAGGCCGCTGAACAGGGTTATCTCGAAACGCAAGAGCGTCTGGGAATCATGTTCAGGGATGGCCAAGGTGTACCGCAGGACGACGTGCAGGCCTACGCTTGGTTAAACCTGAGTCATGCCACCACGAGAGAAATGGCTGAACTTAGGGAACGCATGACCACTGAGCAAATTGCTCGCGCCCAAGAGCTCAGCACCAATATCTATCTGCGGAGGCTCACCCATCGAGACAGAACCTTTTCGATTCAGCCTGTCCTGGGAGCAGACTTTCTTCGGATCAGGGACAAAGCGGACTCCTAAACCGAGAGTGACCACGTACGGGAGCTTGTGCGAGAATGCTGGAAAGCCTTTATGTTGCCTTCCACAATTCATCCACACCGGCTGTTCGGCGGTGACATGACATGGGGTTATGCGAAGTTGCTGAAGCCTTTCCGGGGAAGTATCCCGGAGGGGCTTTTTTATCTGGACGCAAATTGGAAAGCGGGGTGACCCTTGAGGTGGTATCGACGCTTGTACGGACTGGCGTTGGGCGCGCTGGTCCTTGTCGTTGGTTTCGCCCCAGGTTCTGAGACAGTTGCCGAGGCGCAAGACGGTACCCTTGCGGAATCGCGGCCCCTTGCCATGTATGGATGGACCTGGTCGGGATGGGACGCGGCTCTCATGAACCCCAAGACCCCCGAGGCACAGTACAACCGCGGTGTCATGCACGCCACTGGCCAAGGTCAGCCGCAAGACGACGATGAGGCCCTGAAGTGGTTCCGCAAGGCTGCCGAAGGAGGGCATGTCCTGGCACAGTGCAACCTCGGTGTCTTGTTCGCCACCGGCCGAGGTGTACCCCAGGACGACGTGCAGGCCTGGGCCTGGTTTGATGTCGCCGCCGCTCAAGGCGACAAGAACGCTCGGGAGAACAAGAAGATCATCGCTACGTCCATGGCTCGCGAAGGACGTGCCCGTGCGCAGGAAGTTGCGCGTGAGTACTGGGAAAAGTACGTGTTGCCATTCCGGAACTGATCCGCACGGCAGTGTTATCAGAATCGGCGATGGGTTATCGGAAGGAAGAGCATGATCCCGCGCGTCAAGGCAATGGGTTCGCTTATCGTTTCGGCGGTGCTCTTCGCAACGTTGGCGTCTTCGCAAGACACCACCGAGACCTGGCGCGGTCTGGTGGTAGCACCGGAAAACCGCTGCTCGCCGTACGACAGAAAACGGGACTACCCGTACCCACAATCCATCGAGGTGGACATCGCACGCCGCCTGGGGGTGTGTACGGCCCGTACACCGGGACCTGCTTTGCCTCGACTCGGCAGACGGACATCGAACACATCGTGGCGACGAGCGAGGCGCACGACTCTGGATTATGCGCCAGGGACCGGGCGGTTCGAGCGCGCTTCGCCGCCGATCTGCGCAACCTGACGCTGGCGGCCCCGCGGGTAAACCGGCACCAGAAGAGCGGCAAGGACGCTGCCGAATGGCTGCCGGACCGCAACCGCTGCTGGTTCGCCGCCCGCGTCGTCGAAGTTCGCCGGGCTTACGATCTCACCATTGACCCACGTGAGGCGGTGGCGCTCGATCGCATTCTCGCCCAGTGCGACAGTACCGACATGGAACCGATGGCGTGCACGGCGGAGCCTGCCTCAGTGGGAGACAGGAGCGAAGAAAGCGGCGACAGCCATGCCCTGGCGCGGTACGACAGCAATGGCAACGGCCGCATCACCTGCGACGAGGCTCGGTATCACGGCATCGCGCCCGTGCCCAGAGGGCACCCCGCCTACCGCTACATGCGGGATGGTGACAGGGACGGAGTGGTCTGCGAGTGAGTTGCGCCTGTCGGTCATCGATTGACACAACCCTGACACCGCCAGCCAGCCACTTTAGTGAGGAACTCGCACAACCATGCAACCGACCAGACGTAAATGGCAGCTCATGGTCATGATCGCAATGGCGGCTGCCAGTTTCGCCATCGGGGCGAGCACGGCCTGGACTGACGATTGGCAGCGCTGTATGACGATCGAGCAAGAGGCCGAGCGGCTCGCCTGCCTTGATGCCGCGGCAGGCGTTACAGGACGTCCGCATCCAACCGACACAGGGCGCGACGAGCGCAGCGTGATCATCTCGCGTTGCCAGGCGCAGACGGGCGAATTCGGCAGCGTGATGGTGAAAGCGTGCATAGTGGAAGACATGGCCGCGTATGAGGCCCTGCAGGCGTCCCCGGCCGAGCACACGCCGTTCATTGAACACTGCCTCGACCAGTTGGGCCAGCATGGTTGGGGAATGGTCAGAATCTGCGTCGAGCGGCAGATCGAGGCCCAGGGGACTGTGGCGGACTGATCCCTCCTTCGGCGGTTACCGTTGTCAGGTAATGGAGAGGGCTCTACCGGCGAGCAGCAACCAGAGAAAGCAGGCCAGCAGTGGAAGGTACACGTTCAGGCGTCCGGGCGAGGTGTTCCTCAAAGGAACCAGGACGATACCGGCTGCCAGGGGCACGCCCAGAGGCATGAGCGAAGGGGAGACAGGCAGGGCGGAAATCGCTGCCACCGCGGTTTCGATAGCCATGCTCTGGACGGTGACGAGCTTGACATCCAGCCCCAACAGGAACTCCCAGGCGGCCAGGGTGATGAGGTTGTTGGTGAAGATGTGAATCAGGAACAGGCTCAGTGCTGCAAGTGTTCGCCGGATGGCCAGGGAATCGAAGAGCAGGGCACATGCTGAAAGGGCGAGTACAATCAGAGCAGGTAGTGCAAACCCCAGAGTGCTCCAGTCGGCAACAAAGCTTTCACGGGTCGCCGCAAACTGCTGGAAGCCAGCGTTCCAGGTGTAGGCCGATGCCGTCATCCACGCCCACATGAGGAAGGCGCCTTTCCTCTGATAGATGTATGGGAACCACGGCTGCGAGCCGGATATTCTTTCCGTGTCCTGCGAGTGGCCTTGGTGGTCGGAGAGGGGGGAGTTGCTGTCCTTGATGTCCCTCCTGAAAGCGTCCTGCCAGGGAAGGAAGCCTTTGCCTGCCTCTTGCCACCAGGTCTGTGTGTCGTCCTGTGTCACGAGCGTGGGTCCTCTCGGAGCTGGTTTTGTGGATATCCTCCGGCTTGCCATCATGGCCCGGGGCCGGGTTGGCTCAATTCCTTCGTGCCTTGGTCGCAAACGGCCACAGACCTACCATAAAACGATCAACCACCTGGCTCAACGGTCTAGGCCATCGCCTCCTGAAGAATCACGGGCCCGTCCAGTCTCTGCATCATGCCCTTGGCACCGTCAGCAGGACAGGACCGTGCCTCTTCCCCTAAACAATTCCGGATTCGGAGACCTTGAAGAGGTGACTCGACGAATGCAGTGGTCTGATGTCGACGCGAAGCATTTGACGGCGCCCGGGCCGGGAGTGTCGTGATGTCAGAGGCCGGCGCGCGCCCTGGGATTTCGGACCGGGAGGTCCTGGCCGGCCTCGTGGAGCGCGTCACCTTCCATAATCCCGACAGCGGCTTCTGCGTCCTGAGGACGAAGGCGCGCGGACACCGCGATCTGGTCACCGTGGTGGGTCACGCCGCCATGGTGGCCGCGGGAGAATGGATCACGGCATCCGGCGAGTGGGTCAACGACCGCACCTATGGGCAGCAGTTCAAGGCACGCTTCCTGCGTTGCTCGGCGCCATCGTCGACCGAGGGCATGGAGAAATACCTCGGTTCCGGCACCATTCGGGGCATCGGCCCGGTCTATGCCCGCAAGCTGGTCCGGGCCGAGGAGGAGCCCGAGCGCCTGCGCGAGGTGGACGGCATCGGCCCCGTTCGGGCGCAGCGCATTACGGAGGCCTGGGCGGAGCAGAAGGTCGTCCGCGAGATCATGGTGTTCCTGCACAGCCACGGCTTCGGGACGGCGCGGGCGGTGCGCATCTTCAAGACCTACGGTGCCGATGCCGTGCAGGTCATGACGGAGAACCCGTACCGCCTTGCACGGGACATTCGCGGCATCGGGTTCAAGACCGCTGATGCGATCGCCATGAAACTCGGCATCGAGAAGACCGCCATGATTCGGGTGCGCGCGGGAATCGCCTACGCGTTGAGCGAAGCGATGGACGACGGTCACTGCGGGCTGCCGGTCGAAGAGCTTGTGCCGCTCGCCGCCGAATTGCTGGAAGTGCCGGGGGAACTGGTCCGAGCCGCGCTGGACCTCGAGCTGGCCGACGGCACGGTCGTTGCGGCTACGGTCGTCGGGACCCCTTGCCTGTTCCTGGCCGGCCTGTACCGTGCTGAGCGAGTCATCGCAGAGCGGATGTTGCGGATCGCGGAAGGTCGGCCCCCGTGGCCCGATATCGACGTGGGCAAGGCGTTGCCCTGGGTCGAGCAGCGCACCGGCCTGTCGCTGGCGGCAAGCCAGGCCGACGCCATTCGCCTGGCCCTGACGTCGAAGGTCATGGTCGTCACCGGCGGGCCGGGCGTGGGCAAGACGACCCTCATCAACGCCATCCTGCGCATTCTGGCCGCCAAGGGTGTGAACATGTTGCTGTGCGCACCGACGGGCCGGGCCGCCAAGCGGCTGAGCGAGGCCACCGGGTTGGAGGCCAGAACGATACACCGCTTGCTCGAGGCGGACCCCAGACACGGCGGGTTCAGACGCAACGGCGACAACCCGCTGGCTTGCGACCTGCTAGTCGTGGACGAGACCTCGATGGTGGACGTCATGCTGATGCAGGCCTTGCTCAAGGCCGTGCCCGACACCGCCGCCTTGTTGCTGGTGGGCGACGTCGACCAGTTGCCGTCGGTCGGTCCGGGTCAGGTGCTGGCCGACATTATCGCCTCGGGAGCGGTTCCGGTCGTGCGCCTGACCGAGGTCTTCCGCCAGGCAGCGCGGAGCCGGATCGTCAACAGTGCGCACCAGATCAACCGGGGCGCCATCCCCGACCTGTCAAAGCCCGAAGGCGACAGCGACTTCTATTTCGTGGCTGCGGACGATCCGCCAACAGCGGTGGCGCGGATCATCGACCTGGTGAAGACACACATTCCGCGGCGCTTTGGGCTCAATGCGGTACGCGACATCCAGGTGCTGTGCCCGATGAACCGCGGTGCCGTCGGCTCTCGCTCCCTCAACATCGAGCTGCAAGCGGCGCTCAACCCTGCCGGCGAGCGCAAAGTCGAGCGCTTCGGCTGGACCTTCGCGCCGGGCGACAAGGTGATGCAGATCGAAAACGATTACGACAAGGAGGTCTACAACGGCGATATCGGCTACGTCGAGGACGTTGACCCGGAGGCAGGCGAGTTGGTGACGTACTTCGACGGGAGGGCCGTTGCCTATGGCTTCGGCGAGCTCGACGCGCTGGTTCCGGCCTACGCCGCGACCGTTCACAAGAGCCAGGGCTCGGAGTATCCTGCCATCGTCATCCCCGTGCTGACGCAGCATTACGCCATGTTGCAGCGCAACCTGCTTTACACCGGCGTGACGCGCGGCAAGCGGTTGGTCGTGCTGGTGGGTCAGAAGAAGGCGGTGGCCATCGCCGTCCGCAATGTGTCAGGACGGCGTCGGTGGTCGAAGTTGAAAGAATGGCTCGGCGCGGAAAAAGATGAGCAGTTAGTTGGCGGCCTTGTCTATACAGAACGTGTTCCTTCGTTGGGGCTGGAGACATGACAAAAGCAGAACTCGCTGAAAGAGTTGCCGCCAGAGTCCACCTTACCAAGAGGCAGACCGAAGCCATCGTCGGCATTTTGCTGGCGTGCATTACCGAGGCTTTGCAGGAGGGGGACAAAGTGGAGCTGCGAGGTTTCGGCAGTTTCCGAACCCGGAGCCGCAATGCCCGACAAGGGCGCAATCCCAAGACCGGCGTCGCAGTCCAGGTTTCCTGCAAGAAGGTGCCATTCTTCAAGGCCGGAAAGGAACTCCGTGAGAAAGTGGGGGCTGTAGAGAGGCGTTAGACCAGAGGCGTCGTGTAGTGAAGCACAAGTCTTCTGGAGCGGACAGCCACTTGCTCACTCGGCTACTGCATCAGGCGCTTGACGTGTCATTTCGCCCTTTTCTGCAACCGACCCCACCGGCGCTTCACCCGGATGCAGGTCCCGAACCTTTCAGGCGCCGGTGGGGAAGCCTGTCCGAAAGCCATTTCAGCCAGCAACCACGCCAAGTCAAAGTTGACATAAGCCGTCTTATGTCAACTTCGGGGACGTTGTGGAGTTGTAGAAATTGATGCCGTAAAAGTCTGGAGGACTTATGAGTAAAAGTTATGAATACTATAGTCAAACGTTCTCGCAACGTGAGGGAAGATCACCATTGCCGGAACCTATGCGTCTGGAACACCTTAGCAGCACTTTCAGAAATGAAGTTTGGTTCTGTATTGATCAAACGATATTAAAGTTTGGTACAGATGGAAATCGTGAATTACTTGGTGTGTATAGGGGGTCACCTATTAGTGTTTTTATTTTCTTCTACATCAGAAAGGTTGTCGATACGCCACACGACGAGATTATGAATGAAATGCACGAACATAGGCATTTACTTAAACAAGTAATAACCAAAGGTAGTTATGACTCCGTTCTAACCTTCATTGAGATATTTCTACGTTACCCTAACCCTAGTTATGATCGCATTCTGTCCGAGTTATGGGAGGAGTTGAAAGGACTGTTTGAACGTGTGCCTGTCGCATATGCTGTTAAAGACATGGAAGGGTTGCCGACTATCGTTCCTTGCAGTAGCCCGGAATCTGGCGCTGCGACAACACGTGCAATCGAAACAGTCGAGCAGAAAGGTTCGGAAGGAGCAAAAAAACATCTTAGGAGGGCAGCCGAACATCTTAACGCGCAACACTATGCAGAGAGTGTCCGGGAAAGCATCCACGCTGTGGAATCCGTGGCACGGACAATCGATCCGAAAGCAAGTAAAGAACTTAAACCGGCCCTGGATTCACTGACAAAGGCTGGCGTGCTAAGGCACAGAGCATTCAAAGATGCGTTGAATAACCTGTATGGATACACGAACGATGAGAAAGGAATCCGACATCCCTTTCTGAATGAAGGGACTGCTAACGTTGATCTGGGCGATGCAATGTTTATGTTCAGCGCATGTGCGATTTTCTGTGATTATCTGCTCAGCAGGCGCCAGAGCTTGAAGACGGAGTAAATCTGATATGTTCTGATAAACGGTTTTATGTTGCCTTCGGAACCTTTAACGCGAGGCAAGACGTGATGCCCAACGCCGTTTGCGACAAGTGCAAGAATAATTACCCGCCCCCTAAAGCCAACTTCTGCGATTCATGCGAGCTCACGTTTATGCTCTGTGGCCTGTGTGAGTTCACGTACACATACAGAAGGCCGCATCATCGGAAGGATCATTGCCTAGCGTGTAACGAAAGCCTTAAAAAAGGGGAACCGGCCGTATCATCCAACTTCCGATAAGGCGTCATATGTCACCTTCAGGCCACCAAACTTCGGATAAGGGCAGCTATGTCAATGTTGGATCAATTTGGCGCCTGGGCTTCCATGCTGGGTTTTCTACGAACGCTAATGCCATCTGCAATCTGGCCAGAACGACGGTCAGACAAGAATGAAGTCCGTATCGAGACGGTAGTGGAGCAGGGTCCCGTCTCCCGCGCGGCGGGATTTACGCAATCCGCTGTCAAGATTACCGTGGTGAACGAAGGTGAACAGTCAATCAAGGTTGGCGATATCCGTCTCATGTTCTGTGGTGAATACGGGGTGCCAGTTGTGGAAAAAGCACCACCAGAACGCCAGCATCCTAAGCTCCCAACGGACTTAGAATCCGATACGTTGGAGTACTGGTACATACCCGCAGAGGACCTCTCCGTTCTACTTTGTTCCCTACACCGTCCACCGTCTACAACCACGTCAATGTCAAGAAAGGTCGAACTGCATGCGAGGTGCATCAGTGGTACGGGCAAAGTCTACAAAAGCTCCTCTTTTCTATTTCCGGTGGACCCCAAACGCGCATTGGCATTTGTAGCGGCGGATTTTACCCTGCCATCGAAGTTCCGATAAGCGGCATTCTGTCAACTTCCGAAACTGCTCCGGCAACGCAGAGCGCGAATCTGGCACTCGGTGACAGCTATGTTATTACTGGGCCAAGTGGCCTAATCGTCCTTGTCTTCGAGCAAGACCTTTGTCTTGCTCACCATCTTCCTGAAGTTGTCACGAAGACGCAGCACCAGCACAGCCAATTCCACCCCGCCCGGTTGCTTCAACCTGATCTCCAACGCCTGATCGACCGTCCCCAAGAACTCCTCCGCCGACATCTCCCCCCGCATTGTCGTGTCATGTACCGCAACTGCAAAAGCTACCGCCTGCATAAACGCCACGGTCGCGTTGCTCATTTGTTCTTGGTCATGGGCCGTGACAATCATTGGAACGAAAAGTTGCGCTAAGGCGTTTACGCGGGTCTTTTTGCAGCGACATCGGGCAGCGCCAGGTAGCTGTAGCGACTTGAGAACATCCGGCGTTGTGCTTGAGAACATCGCCGATTTGGGCTCAGATTATTTGAGAACGAAACGGCCTCTCGGCTCACATTATCTGAGAATGAGCGCACATTAGTTGAGACGGGCTCACCTTGTTGAGAATGACGCCGGGTGTCCACCTGGTGCCGCTTGATCTGTTGTCTCCCTCCGAGCCGCACAGGCTCCTTCTGGCAGGAAAACGGACGTTATTCTGGTTCCTCTCATCGATACCCCAATAGCCGGTAATTGTAGCAAGACAACCCGTTGCATCATTCTTGACAACATTGCATGATAGGCACCATCTATTCTGAATAGGGGTGCAGACACCATGCTGATTGGCTATGCGCGCGTCTCAAAGGCGGACGGCAGTCAACTCCTCGACCTGCAGCGCGACGCCCTGATCGGCGCCGGCGTGGTCGAGGAGCGCATCTACGAGGACCGCGCCTCGGGGCGCCGGGATCACCGCCCGGGCCTGGAGGCTTGTCTGAAAGCCTTGCAGCCGGGCAACATCTTCGTCGTCTGGAAACTCGACCGCCTGGGCCGTGATCTGAAACATCTGGTGACCACCGTGGACGAGCTGCATGCCCGCGGCATCGGCCTGCGCGTACTCGCTGGTGCCGGCGCCGAAATCGACACCACGACGGCCAACGGGCGCCTGGTCTTTGGCATCTTCGCGTCGCTGGCCGAGTTCGAGCGTGAACTGATTGCCGAACGCACCCGCGCCGGCCTGGCGGCAGCCCGGGCAAGGGGCCGCCTGGGCGGCCGACCGCGCAAGATGGACGTGGCCCTGTTGCGCATGGCGATGCGCGCCATGGCGGATCGTGACACCAATGCGCACGGCCTGGCGCAGCGCCTCGGCATCACCACGACGACCCTGTACATGTACGTCAACGGCGACGGCACGGTAAAGGAACCGGGCCAGAAGCTGCTCGACGCGGCCCAGGACGCATGAGCCAGGACGGCGGTATTCCTGCCGAGGCGCTGCTCGACCTGCGACGGCGGCGCGATCAGTTGCCGCCACGCCATGCGACAAGGCGGGCACTCGTGGAGAGCGCTGCGGGCCTCTTCGGGGTGTCGCGCGCGACGCTCTACCGGGCGCTGGCAGGGCAACTCCAGCCGCGGGGCCTGCGGCGCGCCGACCGCGGCGAGCCGCGCAAGATATCCCGCCGGGAGCTCGAGCGCTACTGCGAGCTCGTCGCCGCCTTGAAACTGCGCACCTCCAATCTCAAGGGCCGGCGTCTGTCGACTTCGCGTTGCATCGAACTCCTCGAGACACACGGGGTCGAGACACCCCAGGGCTTGGTGCAGGCGCCCGGCGGCCTGCTGCACAGGGCGACCGTGAACCGCTACCTGCAGCTTTGGGGCTACGACCACGCCCGCATGACCCGGGCGCCGGCGGCCGTGCGCTTCGAGGCCCGCACCGCCAACGCCCTGTGGCAGTTCGACATCAGCCCATCGGACCTCAAGGTGATCGAACAGCCCACCTGGATCGACCCCGACCGCAAGGGCCTGCCGGTGCCGATGCTCTTCTCTGTCGTCGATGACCGCAGCGGCGCCGCCTACCAGGAGTACCGCTGCGTCTACGGCGAGGACGTCGAGAGCGGCCTGCGCTTCCTGTTCAATGCCATGGCGCCAAAAAAGGATGCGGACCACGCCCTGCAAGGCATCCCGGAGGCGCTGTATCTCGACAACGGCCCGATCGCCAAAAGCGGCGTCTTCAACACCGTCATGGAGCGTCTCGGCGTGCGCGTCATGACGCATGTCCCGGCCGGTCGCGATGGCCGCCGTCCCACCGCACGCGCCAAGGGCAAGGTGGAGCGCCCCTTTCGCACGGTGAAGGAGGCGCACGAGACGCTCTATCACTTCCACAAGCCCGAGACCGAAGCTGAGGCGAATGCCTGGCTTTCACGCTATATCGACCGCTACAACGCGCAGCCGCACCGCAGAGAGCCGCATAGCCGCATCGAGGACTGGGCGCGTAACCTGCCTAGTGAGGGTCTGCGGCAGATGTGTTCCTGGGAACGCTTCTGCGCCTTTGCGCGCGAACCCGAGCGCCGCCGCGTAGCGGGTGACGCCCGCATCCGGATGGATGGCGCTTTCTACGACGTCGACGCCGACTTGGCGGGCGAGACCGTCACGGTCTGGTGGGGACTGTTCGACCACGAGCTGTTCGTCGAGTTCCGGGAGCGGCGTTTCGGCCCCTACCGGCCGAGCGGCGGCCCCATCCCGCTGCACCGCTACCGCAAGCCCCGCACGTCGGCAACCCAGCAGCGTGCCGACCGCATCGGCGACCTGGCCCGCAAGTTGTCGGTGCCGCGGGCGGCCCTGAGCGGAGTGGACGACAGCTTGGCGCGTGCCGCCGACGTGTTGCCGCTGCGCCGCCAGCCCTTTGTCGATCCCGACCCCTATGGCCAGTTCACCTACGGCGGTCGTCTCGATGCGCTGCGCGGTGTCTCCGATCTGCTGCATCGGCCCCTGACGCGCCTGGCCGATGACGACCTCGCCTTCATCAACGCGCTCGTGGAGCGCACCCTCGACAAGGCCGTCATCGAGCAAGCCGTCCTTGAGCGATTCTTGCCGAAGCGGCCTGCCGCAAACAAGGAGAGCGCGCAATGCTGAACGCCGAAATCATGGCGCGATACGCGCTGGCAAAGGACTGGCGCAGCGCCGGATTCTATGAGACCGAGAACCACCGCCAGATCGGGCGGGCGGTGCGCGCCGGACTCGGCTCTGGTCGGCTGATCGCCATCACCGGTCCGATCGGCGTCGGCAAGACCGTCTTCCTGCATCGCCTGCAGGACGAGATCGCCAGCGAGAAGAAGGTGGTAGTGGCCGAAAGCCTGTCGGTCGACACCAACCGGACCACCGTGCCGACCCTGATCGCCGCCCTGTTCTACGACTTGTCACCCGAAAAGGATCTGAAGATTCCCACCCAGGGCGAAAAGCGCGAACGCGAGCTGCGAAAGCTCGTGCTGCGCGGCGGCAAGCCGGTGGCGCTGTTCATCGATGAAGCCCACGACCTGCACAGCAGAACCCTGAACGGTCTCAAGCGGCTGATGGAGGTCATCGCCCGAGGCGGCGGTAGTCTGTCCGTGGTGCTCATCGGCCATCCGAAGCTGCGCAACGACCTGCGCCGTCCGACCATGGAAGAGATCGGCCACCGCACCGACATCCTGTCCTTCGAGGGCCTCGGAGAGGACGCCCGCGCCTACCTGGACTGGCTGCTCGGCGAGTGCACCGAGGCGGATACCGACGTTGATGCCCTGATCGAGCCCGCGGCCCTGGACCTGATGGCCATCAGGCTGGCCACACCGCTGCAGTTTGCCGAGCACCTTGACCGCGCCTTCGAGGCCGGCTTCCGCACCGGCCAGAAACCCGTCACGGCGGAGATCATCGCCACGACGCTGGCGCCCGACTTCGACGACCTTGAACCGCGGCTGACTCGCCAGGGCTATTCACCCAAGGTGCTGGCGGATCAGTTCCATGCCAAGCCCAGCGAGATCCGCCGTTTTCTCAGCGGCCAACTCGACGCCGGCCGCACGCGGGAGCTTGCCGACCGGATGCGCGCTGTCGGGCTGGCGTTGTGACGCCCGTCGTCGGTTCTCACGACTTCGGCGTCATTCTCAACAAGGTGAGCCCGTCTCAGATAATGTGCGCTCATTCTCAGATAATGTGAGCCCAGAGGCCGTTTCGTTCTCAAATAATCTGAGCCGAAAACGGCGATGTTCTCAAGCTCGACGCCGGATGTTCTCAAGTCGCTACAGGTAGGCGACGGCGGGGAGAAGGACTACCTGTTCAGTCGGATGTTTTCCCTGCTCTGGTTGGTGTTGAAAGCGACAGGGCGGATGTCGTAGACACGGCATCGCGGCCGCCAGGATTTCACGGCAGAATAGACTGACGACGCTTGAGGCATGATTTCGGCTCCGACCGCTGATTGCCTGACAGGAAACATCCATGTCCAAAAAGAAAATAAGCAGGACCGCCTACCTTGAGGGGCGGGAATTGCTTCAGCGGCTGCGGGTGCGTTTCCCGGTCCTGTTTCGGCCTTTGAGTAGCAATGGAGTAGAGTCGGCAACTGGCGCGGTAGCGGTAGGCGGATGGGGGTAGCTGTTCCCGGCGGCTTTCGCAATGCCGGTGCCTCACTCCTCGCCGTGGCTCCGTTTCCAGTCACCGCTCTCCAAACTGAGCGGGCGGATTTCCCGCACTCAGCTCTCCAGTGGGATCATGCGTCTCGCACACGGAACACCTTGGCAACCGCGCACAGCAGATGATCTTGCGAAAGCGGCACGACTTCCGCCCTGCGGCGCGCGGCGCTTTCAGTGGACCGCCGAGCCTGTTGACGCCTCGACGACCCCGCGCCTTGAGAGGGCACGGTTCCTTCACTTGGGCATGTGATGCTGCCGGGTTTTCTGGTCATCAATCGGGGTAATAGGCATGGCCACTCCCGTGACCCTTCTCCCTTTGGGCATCGCTCCTCACCTGAGGCCTCTTCCCTCCGCCGGCATTACCCGGCATCCCCGGTACTTCAGGCCTCTCCGCCACCCTGCCGGCCCAACCTGACCCTCGCGGGCTGTCGGTTGGCGCGTGCCACGCCACCGGACAGGGCTTCCCGTGTTGCGTCCATTCCCCTCTTCCATGCGTGCTGCCGCCATTACCCCGGCGGAACCTGTCGGTGCGTGCGTCGCTCGCTTCCCGACCGGTGCCAGCCTTCCCCGTTTCTGTGGCGGGTCGGCTTCCGCATTACACGTTTCGAGGCCTGCTCAGCGTTTACTCACGTTGCGGCCCGCATGGTCGCTAAGCCGCCCTTGGCGGCCCGTTACATCGGAGTGCTTCAGACGATGTCGTTACCTCCATCATCCGCTCCGACTGCTACCGGCTGGAGCGACAGTTGCCGGGCGGGATTCGCACCCGCTAGGGAATGGCGCCTTACACGGCGCACACAGAAAACTGTGTTAAGCCTTGCTACTGCTCTTGGCGAGGGTCACGCAGGGGTCGTAATTGGCCTTGCGCCACGGCCTCCGGCAGTACAAAGGCGTGTCGTCCCTGAAAATTGAGGTGTCTGTGGATCAAGGGCGACAGTCGCGCCACGTCTTCCGGATGGACCCCATAGCCGACGTGAGACAACTCTTTGAGAGCCGCTGCCATGTAGAGGGTATTCCACAGCACGATGGCATTGACGACCAGCCCCAATGCTCCGAGTTGGTCCTCTTGGCCTTCGCGGTAACGCTGCCGGAGTTCGCCACGCTGGCCATGAAAAACCGCACGTGCAACGCTATGGCGGCTTTCGCCGCGGTTGAGCTGCGTCAGGATGCGCCGTCGATAGTGCTCATCATCTACGTAGGCCAACATGTAAAGGGTTTTCGGGATACGTCCCAAGGCCGCGAGGGCGCGCGACAGCGTGGTGGGACGCTTGCTTCTGAGCAGTGACCGCATGAGTTCGGAGGCACTCACCGTGCCCTGATGCAGAGACCCGGCAACCCGTAACAAGTCGTCCCAATTGCGGCTGATGAGCCTTGTATTGGCACGAGCCCGGGCGATGCCATTGAGGACGCCGTAGTCTGCCGCGGGGTCGAGGCGCCAGAACCTGGCTTTGCCCAGGTCGGCCATACGTGGGCTGAACTGGTAACCCAGTAGCCAGAACAACCCGAAAACAACCGCACTCACACCGGGCCGTGTCGGCCATGACTTCTCCCGGTTGCAGCCGCGTTTGGTGGTCGAGGAGGCCATCGAGGATATACATGGAGTCGCGCAGGGTGCCGGGGATGACGATGGCATGGAAACCGGTGAATTGGTCCGAGGTGAAATTGTAATACGTCACCCCCCGATCGGCGTTGAAGTATTTGCGGTTGGGGCCGGCATTGAGGGTGCGCACAGGCACCACGAAGCGCAGGCCATCGGCAGACGCCACGTCACCGCCACCCCACACCTGCGCCAGGTCGATGGTGGACTGGGCGTCAACCAGGCAGGCATTGGCCCGCGTCAGCGTCTCGGTGCGGATATAGTTTTGTTGGACCCAGCTCAGTCGCGCTCGCGTCAGGGCCGGATGATCGGAGCGCACGACGGGTTCGAGGCCGATGTTGCAGGCTTCCGCCAGCAGGACCGCACAGATACTTACAGGCAACTCCGCCACCCTCGCTTCGCCTTCACTGATGTGGGTACATTCATTGGCGAAGCCCGTTCGCGCATGGATTTCCAACAGCAGCTCCGGCAAATCGACGCGTGGCAACAGATTCAGCACGCGGTCGCGCAGAGCGCTGAAACGGGGCGGTTCTTCGAGCCTGCTGAGGATCAGGGTGTCACGGCCCTTCACGGTTTCCACACGCACCGCCTCATTCGTTGAAAACCGGGCTGCGGTGTGTTGATAGGCGGCATCGAGTTGCTGGCCGAGGGCGTGGAGTTCCGGCTCCGGCGATTCGTTGCGGCCCAAAGCCCGGCAGACCATGGGTCGCATCCCCTCCCACTGCTCGCCCTGCAGCAACTTGATACGCGGATCCCCCCAGCGCTCGCTCCTGGAGACAAAGATATCTCGCCGCCTCAGATGGTCTTGTAGCCGTTCGACAATGCAGATCGTGTACGCTTGCCGATCCACCGTGGGCGTGCAGGCGGGCTTCACAAGACGCCGCCAGGCACCTGGCACCACGTCCAGCGGCGCCTGCTGCATGTCAGGGTGGCGTTGGGGTTCGATGCGACGCAGAAAATCCAGGGCGTCAAGCATCGCCTTGCCGGCTTGCGTGCTCTCAAACGACACGCTGCGCAACAGGGCGGGCAAGAACCGCCGCACCCGACGATAACGGTCAACCAACTCTGGGTAATAGCGGTCATCTGCGGGCCGGGCCAACGTTTCAACCTGAGCACCGGCTTCAAGCAGACACTGCCGGGGAATGCGGGCATAGGTCTGGGTGCGAACCGCAGTGGCAGCGACGGTTTCGTCCAAAAGGACGCCCATCGCATTCCAGAGTTGCAGCGCCGCAGCATCCAGGTCGCGCAAGGTCCGCAGCCGCTGTTTTTCGCCCTCGTTACGGGCCTCGTGGATGAGCTGGCTGATCAGGAAGTCGAGGAGGTCGATGGCGTCATCCATCGCGATAACCTCGAAGGCTCGCGCAAAGGCCAGCAGGGTGGCAACTCGACGTTCCGGGGCCATGCGGGCGATGGCCTGAGCTCGCGCAGCAGCGCCATGGCGGGCCAAAGCGCGCAGACGGCTCGGCGGGATGTGATCCAAAGGAAGGTCTCCGACGCCAAGGGCTCTCATGGCCTCGAGGCGTTGCAGCGCCTCAACCAAAGCGGGTCCACTCACACGTACAGGCGCCCGTCGAAGCTGATCCAGGGGGCTTGAACGGACCTCGGGCGGCGCCTGCAAGAGCGCCTCCAGTTTTGCCTTGTGGATGTCGCCAGGGACCTGCGCGAGCAGACGCCAAAGCCGTGCGGCGGCTCGCTCTCGGACACGCGCCACGAGTCGTTCCATCACGGTTACGCCGGGAAGCAGCACCTTGTGCTCGACGAGACGAGCGGTGGCGTGGTCGAAGAGGACGCTGGGTCGCTCGGCACTCAGCCAGGCCCGGGTGTAGAGCCAGCGCAGCAGGCGGAACACCTCGGTTGGATCGTGGAAATCGCGGTAGCCATAGGTCTGTTTGATCTCTACGGTATGGTCCCAATGCGTTTGTGGCCTGTCGTAGCGAGCGAAGCAAGTCGGGTCCTGGATGTCGAGCTGATGAGCGGCATGACTGACCACATGGGCAGGAACCGCGGCGGGATCAGGAAGGAAGGTGCCCAGAAACCGGACCGTGCCGAGTTGAACGGCAAATCCCAGACGGTTGTGGTCGCCGCGGTGTCGCGCGATCACCTGGCGGTCTCGGTCGTCCAAATGGAAATAGCGAGCGAGTTGACGGGGCGACGGATGATCGGCATAGCGCCCATAGCGGCGGTGCTGGTCTTGACTCAGGAACTCGACCGGCATACCGTCCCCTGCCGTGGAGTGAAACGAGCGTTTCTTGCCAACGGATATGCTGAAAGGAAAGGCTCAGGATTACTCCATCCATACCGTAGGAAACAGGCCCAAATAAAGGATAGCTTCCACAGGATGGCCGCGCCATGAAGACGATCGCCTATTTACGCGTCTCGAAGGACTCACAGGATGTCGGAAATCAACGCCTGGCGATCCTGGAGTTTGCCCGCCAGGAAAAGTTCGAGGTCAGCGCCTTCATGGAACTCAGCGTGTCGTCGAGGCGCTCGCCCAAAGAACGACAGATCGACCTCCTGATGGCGCAGCTGGAGCCGGGCGACACCCTCGTTGTCAGTGAGTTGAGCCGCATGGGCCGCTCGGTAGGCGAGGTGATTACCACGGTGGATGCCTTGCTGAAGCAACAGGTCCGGTTTCTGGCGATCAAGGAAGGCATTCGTCTGGCGGGCAAGCAGGATTTGCACAGCAAGGTCATGGTGACGTTGTTCGGCTTGTTTGCGGAAATCGAGCGCGAACTCATTTCCATGCGAACCAAGGAAGGACTGGCGGCGGCACGGGCTTCGGGCAAACGCTTGGGGCGTCCGAAGGGACGACTGGGACAGTCAAGGCTCAATGGCAAGGAAGACGAAATTCAAAGGCTCCTGGACCTCAAGGTCTCAAAGGCGTCGATTGCCAAGATCACCGGAGTAGACCGCTCGACGCTCTATCATTTCATGCGCTCTCGCCATCTCATGCCCCGAACTCAATGACGCCGACGACACTGGCTCACCGAAAGACGACGGCCGGCAACTCAGCAAGGCTTAACACAGTTTTCTGTGTGCGCCGTGTAAGGCGCCATTCCCTAGCGGGTGCGAATCCCGCCCGGCAACTGTCGCTCCAGCCGGTAGCAGTCGGAGCGGATGATGGAGGTAACGACATCGTCTGAAGCACTCCGATGTAACGGGCCGCCAAGGGCGGCTTAGCGACCATGCGGGCCGCAACGTGAGTAAACGCTGAGCAGGCCTCGAAACGTGTAATGCGGAAGCCGACCCGCCACAGAAACGGGGAAGGCTGGCACCGGTCGGGAAGCGAGCGACGCACGCACCGACAGGTTCCGCCGGGGTAATGGCGGCAGCACGCATGGAAGAGGGGAATGGACGCAACACGGGAAGCCCTGTCCGGTGGCGTGGCACGCGCCAACCGACAGCCCGCGAGGGTCAGGTTGGGCCGGCAGGGTGGCGGAGAGGCCTGAAGTACCGGGGATGCCGGGTAATGCCGGCGGAGGGAAGAGGCCTCAGGTGAGGAGCGATGCCCAAAGGGAGAAGGGTCACGGGAGTGGCCATGCCTATTACCCCGATTGATGACCAGAAAACCCGGCAGCATCACATGCCCAAGTGAAGGAACCGTGCCCTCTCAAGGCGCGGGGTCGTCGAGGCGTCAACAGGCTCGGCGGTCCACTGAAAGCGCCGCGCGCCGCAGGGCGGAAGTCGTGCCGCTTTCGCAAGATCATCTGCTGTGCGCGGTTGCCAAGGTGTTCCGTGTGCGAGACGCATGATCCCACTGGAGAGCTGAGTGCGGGAAATCCGCCCGCTCAGTTTGGAGAGCGGTGACTGGAAACGGAGCCACGGCGAGGAGTGAGGCACCGGCATTGCGAAAGCCGCCGGGAACAGCTACCCCCATCCGCCTACCGCTACCGCGCCAGTTGCCGACTCTACTCCATTGCTACTCAAAGGCCCGTTGCCGACGCCATCCGGCAGATCGGCGTCAGCGAAGTCACCTACTATCGCTGGCGCCAGGAGTTCGGCGGCCTGAAGATCAGTCAGGTCAAACGCCTCAAGGAACTCGAAACCGAAAACGCCCGCCTGCGGCGCGCCGTATCGGACCTGACCCTGGACAAGGTCATCTTGCAGGAGGCCGCACGGGGAAACTTCTGAGCCCCGCGCGCCGCCGTCTCTGTGTCGAGCAGATCCGAGATAAACTGGGCATCTCGGAGCGCCGTGCCTGCCGAGCACTCGGACAGCACCGCTCGACGCAGCGCAAGCCGCCCGCAGGGGCTCCATGATGAGGCCGAATTGACCGAGGACATCATTACCCTGGCCCGGTCCTGTGGCCGCTACGGCTATCGCAAGATTGCCGAGTTGCTGCGCACGCAGGGCGGCTGGGTGGTCAACGACAAGCGGGTAGAGCGCATCTGGCGGCGTGCGGGGCTCAAGGTGCCTGCCAAGCAACCGAAACGTCGGCGTCTGTGGCTTGCCGACGGCTCGTGCATGCGCCTGCGGGCCGAGCATGCAAACCATGTGTGGAGCTATGACTTCGTCGAGGACCGCACCCATGACGGGCGCAAGTACCTGTAGCGACTTGAGAACATCCGGCGTTGTGCTTGAGAACATCGCCGTTTTCGGCTCAGATTATTTGAGAACGAAACGGCCTCTGGGCTCACATTATCTGAGAATGAGCGCACATTAGTTGAGACGGGCTCACCTTGTTGAGAATGACGCCGGTGTCCGCCTGGTGCCGCTTGATCAGTCGCCTCCCTCCGAGCCGCACAGGCTCCTTCTGGCAGAAAAACGGGCGTTTTCCTGACAGGAACAGGTTGTGCAACTCGGAGGTGAGCTATGGAACGGACGGTGGGAGCCGACTGGTCTCACAGTCCCGGTTCCAGTCTCAACTAATGTGGGCCGGAACCAGAAAAACAAACCAGCGTCTGACCCGACCCCCTATTGTCGGCCATCAGTCAGGAATCTGTTTACGCCTGTTTCTCTCCTGACCGGAATACGTTTGGACTTTCGTAATCACAACCAGTTGGCGTTTCCGTGCCGGTTTATGTCCCTGCTGCTCGATTGTTCGATTTGAGCGGTCGGTGAGTAGTACTGCCCAGCGGCTATAAACTCCCGTAACTGCGTTGGCGGCAAAGCATTCCAGCGGTGTCCTAGCGTGACAGCGAAAGCAGCAGGCCCAGCGTAGTACAAGTCGATACCAGTTGGACGGAATCGTTCTACTGCATTGGCCATCGCATTCTTTATAGCTGCGGCTGAGGCCTGAGCTTCCATGCCGTTTCTCAAAGGTTTCTCCAAGGTGGCTATAAGAAAGCTGGTGCTGTTCTGCAATCCAAGGTCTTGAACCATGTTGAGCGTTGGATTTCGCAGAATGCCCACACCCACAACTAGCCTTTCATCAACGAGACCCAAAGGTCCGTTGATCTCCCAAGGCAAAACTATGTCTGGGGAGGGATAAGCATCTGTAGCCCACATTCCCGCCCTTGTCTCGACATCCAGGTCAAAACCCTTAGCAGAACGAAACGTCCAGCCAACGACAAAAGCTGTGGTCAGGCGATAGGAGCCCGATAACGCGACCCGTCGATGATTACGACGCCCCGCCCAGCGAGCGACCGCATTAAGTGGCGTTATGAACTCGGCATCCCATTTTTCAGGTGTCGGGAAACCCCCGCCTGTACCGGAAAAGTGGCTGGCATCGACCTCGACTGCGTCAGACCGAGCGCTGTTTCGGTCCGACCGGATATGGACGTGCAAGCTCCGTTCCGCTTCTAATTCAATTCCAAGCGTCTCGTTAAGAAGCGCAACTAGTTGGTCTCTGGTAAGCATCCCACCTCGAAACTGAGCGACAAGATCGCTTAATGCCCGGAAGGCGCTGAATATATCTGGAGCATTAGCTCCCATTCCAGGAAAGGCTTTGCCCATGGCAGCAGCAAAGGTTATTTCTGCGTGGTTCCGGTCTGGTATGGTTTGCAGTGCCACCTCGACTGACCTAGCAAAGAATACGCCGCGGTCAGGACCGAATTTCTTGACGAGCTTCTTTTTCAACTCGTCGTCGCTGGCGGCACGGATGTCAGAAAACGGCTGGTAGAATGGCCGAGCGTTCTGGACTCGGTTAACGTCACGAGCGATCCACCTTAAACCGGTTGGAAGTGCAGGGGTAACGAGGGTATGAACCCGTGCGGTCGCCGGATAGGCAGCATCGAATGCCCAAAAGGAATCCAGGACTTCGATGATCTCAGCCTGAGTAGGTGTTCCGGACTTAGCTTGAAAACGGTCTAGGACATGACCGCGAGGCGAATGCGGTGCGAAGAATCGGGCCTCGAAGTCCTCCAGTGTTTCAATTGCAACACCCTCGAATGCAGGGTTGCGGAGCCAGGCGGGCAGTCGCGCAAGTGCAACCCAAACTTGATAGTCGAAACCGTCTTGGGCGTTTATGCCCCCCATCCCCTTTGGGTCTGTGAGAGTCGGTTTTTTCTCGACCGTCATGGTTGCATCTTCAGCGTCGCGGCTTGCTCACGCCCGGTCTGATCGAAAACCCAAGCCCTGCAGGCGAGTTGCTCCCCCTCAAGGCGGGCGAGCATGAGAATGGCGAAGTTACCTTGAAAATCATGATCCAGAACAAGATGTTGCATTGTGGCCAAATCCGTTCCACTCGGGCGAATGCCGAAGTTCGGGTGGCTGTGCCACTCGCCGATATAGTTGAAGCGGGTGTAGCAGTGCCCGGTCCGGTCGAAGAATCGCAGCGCGTCTCGTGCAGCTTGGACAATGTCAACGATGAATCGCGCGAACCTGCCGGGCCCTTTCTGGAAAGTCAGATGGGTCGCCTGGAAGTCGGAAGGAGCAAGTTGCTCACCGAAGATTTGACCACCGATTTCTTTATTCCCGGCTCGGCGAAGCGCTCTGCACAGCAGTTCCTGTTGGTCACTCGGGAGACGCAGTCGCACCACACGCCCCCTTGACCAAATCGGCGATGAAAATTCTTATTCCTGCATCATCAGTCGTCTCAGGCGGCGCCGGAACTGAAACCGCGCTAACATCAAGGCTTATGCTATGACCATGCCTCTCGAACAACCATCCTTTCCGAAAACCCATCAGCAGCCAGCCGGCGTCCGCGGAGTCCAACCGCTCGTCGAAAATATCTAGCACAACGCGCGACGCATGCGCAGCCGCGATCGTAACCGCCGCGTCGTCAGCAACCAAGGGCTGACCTGTTTCATTCAGGGCCTCGTAGTCCCTGTGCCCGCTAGCCGGCGGTGTGACGTCCATCTTTTCGCAATAGGCATCGTAAGCTTCTCGACCGGCCACATAAGGAGGGTCAAGCCCCGGCAGCGAACGGGCAATGAGACAACCGAGCCCGCCTTCGAACACCTGCGCCGAAACGAACGGCCTTTCATTCTCTGCGGCAATTGCGCCGAATCGCAAAGCGCTGGGAATATCGCCCGTAGCGTCAAAGATGAGATCACAAGCGGCTAATCGTCCAACGATATCGGCATGAAATCTTGCCGACCGCTGCCAGTCCAAATGGAAGGTGATGACATCGATGGTTGCGCCAGGGGCGATATGAAGCAGGCGACGCTTGACGGCGTTTGCCTTCCGAAACCCAATATCTCGCCAATCCAGCGTATGGCGCTCCAAGTTGCCGGGGAAAAACACATCGCCATCCATCAGCAGGAGACGATGCACGCCAGATCGAAGTAACATTTCCGCCACCTTGGAACCAACTGAACCCAACCCGGCCACGGCGACGCTCTTACTGGCTGCTTGGGATGTCCGCCCTGAGCGAATACCTGCCTCATCGGGAAGAATCACCAATTTTCTGGTAAAGATGGAGGTTTCATCTGGCGAATGGAACGCCGTGGTATGCTCCACGCCGGCAGTAATCACGATTACGCCACTCTTAAGTGTGTCTGAATCGAGACTCATGCCTAAGGCTGATGCCAATGCCAAGCGATCTGCCGGCGTTGGGTTGGGTGCTTCGACTTGTGCCGCGATGACCGGCAACTCGACCCGGAGCGTGCCAAGGTCAAAGGATGGAGGGTGTTGTGGTTGGGCGAGGTCTATCGCATCGAACACCAGAATCGGCCAAAGGCCTCCATCGGTTGGTGCCCATCGCAGAGCGCGCAGATGATTGGCTTTACCATTTCTCAGTCGTTCCAGACAACCCGACCCGATCAAGACCGGTTCGGTTCCCCAATCGTAGGACTGCACATCGCTGATCCGATCAGCGGAAGGAACACGGCTGTGCTCTCCGTCGCCGAGCGGGTTCTCCATCCAGAGAAGTTTGTAGGCGCTGCGAAGGACATCGGTGCCGGAGGCACTTGGCGACCAATTGTCCGGCCGAAGCTCAAGACAGAGAACGCCACCTTTACCATACTGATGAGAACTCCAGCGGGCCTCTGGGTCTTGCGGTTCCACCCAGGCCGGCACCAACGGAAACTGATCCGGGTAAACAAGGCGGACGGGATAAGCAATATCGTGAGCCGTGATGATACCATCAGCCGAAAAACGCCAAGCGTTGAGGCGCCAGCAGCAGAGGGTAAACCAACCTTCGTCCTGGGTAAGCCGTTCAACCGCTGTCTTCTCGGCATCAACACGCGCAAAATCGGTCAGCCACCACAACTTCATGCAAACCCCCGTGGTTTTTTGGGTGCTGCGGCAACAGGTGGGAAGTTGTAGCCTTGTGATGCTATAGAGGGAGCGGCCGCTAAACTTGCAAGACTCTTTGCATTCGCGGGATTTGCAGTTGCAGGAAACCGACTGCCGAACAGCTTCCGCCATAGACGGGTGGCCTCCTCCATATTCTCCTCTTCCTGAGCCCGCCGGGCATAGACGGCATGAACCCGCACGCGCTCAATGAAGTTCTTCCAATTAGTCATCGATACCTTTGACAGAATGTCATTTCCCCGAAGTGCTGGGTCCTCGATGGACGGCTTGATTCCTATTTCGGCAAGTTGCCCATAATTCGCATAGATGCTCTCAAGCATCTGGGCGAAAGCTTCGCCATAGTGGCTTTCGTTGTTCGGTGCATGTTTCGAGACGAGTACCTCCAGGACAAAGCCCTTCGGTCTCTTGCCGGTATTGTTCTCGCGGTGCCACCACTTGAACATTTTGACCAGCGGCTTAAATCGGTCATCGAAAAGCGCATTCTGATCCTTACTCCAATCGTTATGCCCCGGCGGGTTTGTGAGCTTCCAATGGCCAAGGTCCCGGTCAGGAAGCTCATACACCATTCCTAATTCCACGACCGGTACCACGTCGATCTCGGCATTTGCAGTTATCACGCGAACGGAGCGTTTGTTGATCCGCTCTACCTGAAAATTATCTTCAAGGACCCTGCTGAGCTGCTTCAGCACATCATCCGGGTGGTCTAGGGTGCTGAAGTTCGTGACAACGATAATGTCGATGTCGGGGCGGTCCTGGCCGTCCGCGGTCCTTTTGGGACGAATCGCCGTGTTGCGCGCGTAGCTACCCGCAAGAAAATCACCCTCCCACCTGTACTTGAATGTAATGTGTAATCTCAAATGGTCCCTAACCATCGTGTGCGCACGAGAAGCCTTGGATTTGGTGGTAGCGCTCGGCTCGATATCTTCCCGAAGCTCTATGAATCGTTTATTGGGAACCATGGTGTTCTCCATCCGAAAGGGATCATGCAGCCTCAAGGAAGTTTTCCTTCTCTGGCTGTGCGAGACTGTGCTATAACACGGAAGACCTGATTGTAGGTCCTCGAATTTAGTGTGTCAAGATGTGCCTTCGCACAAACTGGGAATTAAGGAGTTTTTAATGGATGCCGCTACGGGGAAATTGATTTCGGCTCTGAAGCGGAAGCGACAGGCGGAGGGATACAGTTTACGAAAACTATCCAAGATTATCGGGGTTAGCTTTTCAAGCCTTGCCCGAATGGAGCGAGAGGAGGGCTGTCCAGACCATAACTCACGCATTCGTATTCTGGAATGGCTGGGAGACGATGCAGACGCTCTGGGGTTACCCTTTGAGCGGATCGCCCATGTCCATTTCCGGGCCAGCAAAAATATCGATTCGGAAACTATTCGTTACCTACTACAGGTGGTCACTGTTCTTGAGCGCAAATTCGGGGTCAGGCGTAAGGCCGCAACCCGCCTGAGCCATGAACCCACTCCTGAAATATCACCGGTTGTTCTGTCGAAACCGGAGATGGAAAGTATGGCAGCGGGTTTCCGCAAGGAGTTAGGTCTTAATAGCCAAGAGCCGGTCAATCCTCTGAGGATCAAGATAGAGGGTGTAGAAATCTTAACCGTTGGGGAGATTGAGGACATCCCCCCAGACGTCACGGCTCATCTCGGAGGGTCGGGCAAGGACAAGTGGTCGGCCATGAGCGTACCGCTAGATGAAGAAAAGGATACGTGGGCAATTGTCCGCAATGAGGAACATCAATTCGTGCGGCAGCACGTTTCCATACTTGAGGAGTTCTGGCATATTCTCCTGGGACATAGACTAACCAAAATTGCCAGGGTGGCTGATATATGCGGACGAACTTTCGAGGCAAATGAAGAGCATGACGCATTTTATTTGGCCGCGGCGACTTTGATCCCAGAGAATGTGATTCATGAAACTGTTCAAGAGAAGAAAGACATAACACAAATTGCACACAGCCACGGTACGTCTCCGGAACTCGTGGAGTATCGTATTAAGAGACTAGGATTATGGCGAGAGTATAAAGGGAAAGGCGTACAATTAGAGTCCCCATAAGTTTGGTCCACTGCCGTCCCACATCTTTCCCATGCTTTCCTCTGTGCAACATTTAACAGTATTGAGCTCACGCAAACCTCAGGGCGCTCAAATGCCCGAGGAAAGACATGTCAGGTTCAACCAAATCCGATGAGATGGGAAGACTTATGAACGAATGGCCGCTGCTGGATGCCAAGAACCGATTCAGCGCCATTGTCGACGCCGCGGTTGCGGGGGACCCTCAAAGGGTGATCCAACATGGAAAGCCCGCGGTTGTGGTGCTCGCAGCCGAAGAATATGAGCGCCTTTGTCAACTGGAGAAAGCAAAGGCACCAACGTTCGCTGAGTTGCTGCTTGCGATCCCGCAGGATGACGGAGAATTCGAGTCCCTCCGACTGCCCTCCCGACCGGCTGACTTCTGATGTTCCTGATCGACACCGATGTTCTGTCGGCCCTGCGTAAACGACAACGCAATCCGCATGTAGTCCGATGGATGCTGGATCAGCGGATGACGGATCTGTACTTGAGTGTGGTGTCTCTTGGTGAGATCGAGCGCGGAATCACGCAACAACGGCACCGAGACCCAACGTTTTCGCACGTGCTGGCCGTTTGGTTAGACAACGTGCTTGCGTTGTACCACACGCGGATTCTCGACGTTGACCTGCCTACGGCGCGACGCTGGGGCCGTCTCTCCGCCACACTTGGGCATGAAGGTGCCGACCTGTTGATCGCGGCCACAGCGCTCGAACATGGTTTGACGGTGGTGACTCACAACGTCCGGGACTTCGAACCGACTGGGGTGCCGGTGCTGGACCCCTCGATCCCGCAGGAATGAATGAAGGTATGAACCCATCCTGGGGAGTGCCAAAAAGTGGGGCCGACTGCGGATCCGTATGCGCGAGGGAAATTCGAGCCGTGGTACCCAGGACTGCAGGTGTCCGGGATCGGGTGATCGAAACTGAAACATGCGCCGCCTGAATGCCCCCCACCTTTTGGCACTCCCCTAAACGCCTTAGCGCAACTTCTCGTTCCAATGATTGTCACAG
>CBDCYO010000003.1:0-14854 GCA_965224255.1 Dehalococcoidia bacterium | reverse complement strand
GAAGGTTATATTTCCTCACTGGCTCATAATCTGAAGAAGGCGGTGCGTCGGCTGGGCAACTTCGCGGGCCCACCGCGGCCGGCTACTGCGCCGGAACCGGTAGCTGTGTTGTCGGGATGATGTCGGAGTGATGATGTGTCAGTCAATGGTCTGGGTTGCCGGATACCGGCGGAGAAGAACAACTCGCACGAATAGAAGTTATCATCGTGCCAAACGGTCGCGGTTCTGATTCAGAGCCGAGTGGACCTCAGCTTTTTCAACAGTCCGTGTACTCGACTTTGCACATTTCATACGGAGTATAGACAAGATATAAGAACAGGGTAAGATGACCGAACCACCCCATCAAGAAGGTCCGGTTATGCTCACCCTGCCCGATGCCATTATATCCGTACTCCAACCATTCTCAACTCTCTTTCGAGATAGAACCTGGTCAAAGGCGCAACTACTGCTCGTCGGCGCCATCCTCGCCCCGCGCAAGCGCACCGTCACGTCAGCCCTGCGCGTAATGGGTCTCAGCGACGATGCCGGCTTCGCGAAGTATCATCAAGTGCTCAACCGAGCTGTCTGGTCCCCGCTGCAGATGAGCCGTGTCTTGCTTATGCTGCTCATCGAGCATCTTGCACAGGATGGGGAACCACTGGTGTTCGGGATAGACGAGACGCTGGAACGCAGACGCGGCAGTCGCATCAGCGCCAAGGGAGTGTTCCGAGACGCCGTGCGCTCAAGCGAGTCCCACCTGGTGAGGGCGAGCGGACTGCGCTGGGTCAGCCTGATGTGGCTGGCGCATATCCCCTGGGCGAATCGCACGTGGGCACTGCCCGTTATGACTGCACTGGCTCCGGCAGAGAGCTATCATCAGAAGGTGGGACGCCCACACAAGAAGATCACAGATTGGGCACGACAGATGATTATCCAACTGCGCCGCTGGCTGCCAGACCGGCGCATAGTCGTCGTGGCCGACAGGGGATACGCAGCGCTCGAACTCCTGCACAGCTGCCAGTCCCTGCGCCAGCCAGTCACCTTCATCAGCGGACTCAGGCTTGATGCTGCGCTCTTCGAGCCCGCTCCACCCAGAATGCCCGGTCAGATAGGTAGACCACGCCTGAAGGGACAGCGACTGCCCTCTCCCATCGAACTCCTGGACAACCCCGATGTGTCCTGGACCCGGGTATCTGTGCCCTGGAAGGACGGACCGGCGCGCACACTGGAGATTACATCCGAGACCGCAGTCTGGTATCGCTGGGGAAGACCTCCCGTGCATATCAGATGGGTGCTGATCGGAGACCCGCTCTGCCAGATGAGGACTCAGGCACTGGTCTGCACCGATACTGAGGCCGATCCCCTTCAGATCGTCCAATGGTTTCTACTGCGCTGGCGCATCGAGGTCACCTTCCAGGAGGTACGCGCCCACCTTGGAGTAGAGACTCAGCGCCAGTGGTCCGACAAGGCTATCTCTCGCACCACTCCGTTGCTGCTGGGACTGTTCTCCTGGGTTACGCTCGCCGCCGGGTTGCTGCGGCAGGAACGCCCGGTTGCCCTGCGTTCGTGCGCCTGGTATGCCAAGTGTGAGCCCACTTTCATCGATGCGATCGCGCTGGTGCGCCGGCACCTGTGGTTTGCTTCTCAGACTTTATCCACATCCCCGTCCGAGTCTGATGTGGCGAAAGTCCCTCTGCCTCTATTCAATCGTCTTGTGGATTCCCTTGCCTACGCAGCCTGAGCGTCTGTATATCTGCTTGCTTCGATTACTCTGATGTACAAAGTCGAGGTGTAGGCATACCTGGCGGCGCCGAACCAGCGGCGCAACTCAGCTCTCTGCCCGGCGTCCTGGTAGGGCCTTATCTTCCTTGATTTCCTGGTGGTAACCCCGCAGTCCGTTGACGCGAGCGCTGAAGACAGTGAGGATAGCGAGAAGGTCAGTCGTGAGCTCCTCTTCGGGGCTGAGGTCTCGCTGATTGAGAACCAAGAGTTCTCCGCCGTTGCGCTCAGGCAGCGTCTCGTTGAGTTCCGTTCCAAACCTGGCAATACGGTCTCGGTAGGCGACCACAACCCGGAGTTTATCTCCCTGGTGTAGTCGCTCCAGTATGGCAAGTAGGGCTTTGCGCCTGAAGTGGAGTCCGGAGCCGACGTCTCTGACGATCTCGGCATCAGGATATCGCTCTCGCATGAAGGCGACCTGTCTGTCGAGGTCGGCCGACTGCTTCTTGGACGAGACGCGGCAGTAGCAGACGCGCTAGGCCGGTCTGGATTGTCCAAGGTATGTATCGACGTCATATCTGCTCTGGCTGCCTTCGGTCAGGGTGTAGTCGATGCGGCCTTCGCGTGCTCACTTTCTGAGTGTCTGCGGATGCACGCCGAGTATGCGGCTTGCCTCTCTGGATGGAACGTATCTCATGAGTTTATTGTAAAACAACACTCAAGAACTATCACTGAAAATGGGTTCAGGAAGGAACCGCGCCAGGTATGCGAGTGGGTCGCACAAATATCTCGTGGCCATTATGGACTGGCACAGCCGGTACGTGCTGGCCTGGAGGCTCTCCAATACTCTGGAGGTGGGCTTCTGTATCGCGGCCCTGAAAGAAGCCTTGAGCAAAGGACAGCCGGAGATCTTCAACACCGACCAGGGTAGCCAGTTCACCAGTGAAGCCTTCTGTGGCCTGCTGCTGGAGCGGGGGATCAAGGTCAGCATGGATGGCAAGGGTAGATACCTGGACAACATCTTTGTAGAGCGTTTGTGGCGGAGCGTCAAATACGAGGAGGTATATCTGAAAGCTTATCGCAATGGTAGTGAAGCCAGGAGAGGAATTGACGCTTATCTGGACTTGTACAACCGAGAGCGACCGCACCAGTCTCTGGGCTATCGGACTCCGGCTCAGGTGTTTGCAGAAGGAAGGCCACTCAGGTGTTTACCAGAGCAGGCATCGACGTTATCATCTCGTGAGGTAGTGCCAGACTTTCCAGCGGGAGTCTCTCTTAACTTGACCTCTTCGTTGTCCTAACTATGGGGTCCACCACAAAGGACTTTCTTAACCAACTATTCCAACTCCCACTACTAGTCATTTCACCTGTCCAACAGCTCGCCAAATGTCCCTTAAGATTCTCCCGTCAATTAGCGCCAAGAGTAGGTCGCTAGGAAATTCAAGATGATGTAATTGTAGCATTCACAGGGGTGCAACATTTTACCTACATTCCTTGCATTTGGGACTAACCCGGCCTCTTGAATAGAGCCGGGGCAATTGACAGTGAGAAACATTCGTTAGGCCAAATTGCAAGCAGATTGCATAAGAAGCCGGACAGTTCGGAGGGGGGCGTTAGGAAAAGTACCTTCGGGTAACTCGCCTGCCGCCTACCCTACGGCAGAAGCAGCGATTCTTGAGCGGCACAAACAGGCGGCAGTGGGCGAAGAGCTCAATGCAAAGGCGGCAATGGAGATAGAAGAGTTGCTGGAGGAGACGGAGCGGGTGCGAGAGAAGAGGCAGACCCGCAACGGCGGTTGGTACTTCAGGATGCCAATGGCGGGAGTTAGGTACTACACATTCTAGGCGGACTAAGGCTGTGTCGGCCAATTGGATGAAGCCCCCGCGAGACAGAATCGTGGGGGCTTTTTTATTGTGCGGAAACTAGGATTGTCGTGACGAGCGCAGTCTACACGGGTTCGGCGACGAACACCGGGATTTGCCGCGACGTGCGTTCCTGGTATTCGGCGTAGGTAGGGAAGGCCGCCACGCAGATCTCCCACAGACGTGCTCGCTCGCCTGCGTCATCTACTTCACGCACGCGCATGTCGCACACCTGTGTCTCGTCGCGGATCTCAACATCGGCATTGGAGCGAAGGTTGGACACCCACTGCGGGTTGTTTGGCGCGCCTCCGCGTGAGGCGACAAGGACATAGTTGTCGCCGTCCTTCACGCGCATTAGTGGGGTCTTGCGGATTACGCCGGTTCGATTGCCGGTGTTGGTCACGATGATCACTGGCAGTCCGGTTTCCCGAAGAGTAGTGCCTTCGGTGCCGCCGCTGCCTTCGTAAAGTTCGACCTGCTCGCGCACCAAGTCCTACGGTGAGGGGATGTATTCTGCCATGGGTCCTTTATGACCTCCTGAAAGATGGTTGATTACGCCGTATCATAACGCCAATCGACTGAATAGACTACTGTTGCCGCCGGGGGCCGCTCTACATGCGGTTTCAGAGCCGATGCAATCTGGTATCGTGGCGGAAGTTTCCCATTGGAGGCAGTATGGCAACCGCGAGTCGGATTGAGTCGGAAAACACGACCCAGACAGCGTTGAATGCGAGCCAACAAGAGATGAACGCCGCGTCTTCGTCCTCTGTCTCCCATCCAGCACGGCCGCTCCGACTGATGGCGCGCTGCGTTTGAAGAGCCAATTCATCGCTGGTTGAAAACCTCCCCGGCCACATTGACTCCCTTTTCTCGTTAGACGAAACAGCGTCCAATCCTTGTCCAATCGCCTGCTGCTTACCAGTCAATGTGCGCCTCCGATACACCTAATGATGATCGCCGTACCTGCCGGCGTAGCCGATGGCACTCTCAAGTCCGGTCACGGCGAAGTCGAGATGATCCGCATGCTCAAGAGCGTGAAGGACTCTGCCGTCAAGGCTCGCACCCAGGCCGGCAACCAGATGAAGGCTCTGGTTGTTACTCCTCCTGCCGAGCTTCCCGAATCGCTCGATGGTCTTACCACCAGCGCTCTCGTCAAGCGGTGCAGAAACTTCCGTCTCACCCAGCTGGACGATCCCACCGCTGCAGCCAAGTACGCACTTCGTGCCCTTGCCTGCCGCTACCGGCAACTCGATGATGAGGTGCGGGGCCTGGAGACCGAAATGGAACGACTCACGCGGTCAGTCGCGCCGACCACACCCGGCTCATCAGGTGCGCCCTACTGAGCGCCTGCCCGGCGTGTATGGACAGCTCGTAGAGGAGCCGGTATTCGGTCGCCGTCAGCTGCATCGACCTGCCTGCAAAGGTGACTTGTCGTTTGGCGTAGTCGATTATCCAGTCACCCAGCACCAAGGGATCCGGTGTATTGGAGTGATGACGCCCTGCTAGCCTTCGTAGCGCCGCCCTCACCCTGGATTCCGGCCTTCGCCGGAACGACGAGTAGCTGACGCTCCCGTGCCACTCCTTGACAGTGTGCGGCCTCGAACATACCATTCGCCTTGTAAGCTCAGACGGAGGTGGGTCTTCATGTTGGATACTATTGTTACTGGCGGGCAGGTTGTGACTCCGCAGGGGGTGCTGGAGGCGGACATTGCCATCTGGGATGGCAGGATCGCGGCGCTGGCGCATCCTGGCGTGCTCTCGACTGAAGGGGCGCAGGTCGTCGACGCGTCGGGGTTGATCGTGCTTCCGGGCGGGATCGAACCACACACGCACATCGGCATTCCGGTGCCTGAGCAGTGGGCCGGTCGGCCGGAGGTGTTCACGCAGCCTCCCGAGGCGGCCACACGGGCCGCGGCGTTCGGCGGGGTCACCACTCTGCTCGACTTCGCGGGGACGCTGCCGGTCACGCCTGACGACCCTGTCTCTCCGGACCCGATCATGCGGCAGATGGAGTCGCGGCAGCAGGCGTTCGCGGGCCACAGCTACATCGATTTCGCGTACCACTACATACTCGCGGGCGCGGTGAGTCCGAAGACCATCGGTGAGATCGGAGAGGCGATCCAGGCCGGTCAGGCCAGCTTCAAGATCTTCACGACGTTCGGCGGTCGCGTGCCATACGGTCACCTGCAGGCCATCTTCGAGGAGGTGTCGAAGAACGAGGGCATCATGGCGGTCCACGCAGAGGACGACGACATGGTGACCTACATGGAGGAGAAGCTGAAGCGCGAGGGCAGGGACCAGGGTCACAACCTGCACTTGGTGCACAGCAACATCTCCGAGGACGTCTCGTTCCGCAAGGTGATCAGGATGGCGGAGCACGCGGAGGTGGCGATCTATTTCGTCCACGTCACGGCCAAGGAGGGTGTGGCGGCTATCGGCGAGGCCAGGGAGCGAGGTCAGCCGGTGTATGGCGAGGCACTGCACAACTACCTCGAGTTCACCAGCGACGACTACAAGAAGCCGAACGGCACGAAAATTCACACGTACCCGGCTATCAAGTACGCCTCGGATAGGGACGCGCTTCAGCTTGGGCTGATGGACGGTCGGGTATCCACGACGGCTACGGACGAGTACACCACGTACAAGGACGTCAAGTTCTGGGGGCAGACCATCGAGACGGTGTGCGGAGGTCATAACGGCATCGAGACGAGGATCCCAGTTGCGTTCACGAAGTTCGTTTCGCAGGGCGGCATGTCGCTGACGCGGTTCGCGGGCATAATCTCGACCAACGCGGCTAAGATCCTTGGGCTGTATCCACGGAAAGGGGTCATTGCGCCGGGCAGCGACGCCGACCTTGTGTTCGTAGACCCGAACGTTCGCAAGACGCTCACGCTCGACGACCTCCACGCGGACTCCGACTATAGCATCTGGGAGGGATTCGAGTGCGAGGGATACCCGGTGAAGACGATGCTGAGGGGCAAGGTGATCGTGGAGGACGGGAGGCTGGTCGGCAACTCGTCCGACGGCGAATGGCTGCCGCGCAAGGTGTCGCCTGAGACGCTGGCGCGACCGGTGGTCTAGGGACCACGTAAGCGTCGGCTCTCTCATTCAAGTTCGTGTTGAACCAGTTGAGCATGGACACCAGGTGGCCAAGTTGGGACCCGGACAGCTGGCCGAATGTCTCAACGAATAGTGTTGATATTGGAAGTCACTGCACCGTTTCGTTTCTCAGGTCGGCGGCCTTTTCGTCTACTGTCGCGAGCACTCTCCATGCGGTCTCGTGGTGGGTTGTGGCCTCGACGTCGTAGTAGTAGGTGTCGAGCAGGACGTGGGTGCAGCCGAGGGCCTGATCTGGTCGAGGCTGCCTTCGCCGACGATACGCTGGTCGTCGGGCATGGGCGACTCGGTGATGCGCAGGCGTATCCTCGGACAGAGCGCGGGTATAGGCATCTGCTCGCGGTTCGCCATCTCGCGCAGGCGAGGAATCTCCCTGTCCTTGAAATCGGACACGCGTATCCTGATCGGGTGCCAGCCGTCTCCGTAGCGCACCGTCCGGCGGAGTGCATCGTCGCCTGCACCCCCGACCCAGATTGGCGGGTGAGGCTCGCGGACGGGACGCGCAGCGGTGTCGACGTCGGTGAACGAGACGAACCGACCCTCGTACGAGGCGACGTCCTGCGTCCACAGTGCCTTGATGGCCGCGAGGTGGTCGTCAGTGATGGCTCCTCTCTGGCGGAACGGGACGTTGAGCGCGTCGAACCCCTGCTCGGCCCAGCCGACACCGACGCCGAGGATGAACCTGCCTCCACTAAGCTGGTCGACGTTCGCCCCTGCTCTCGCGATCTCTAGCGGACTTCGGTACGGCAGAATGGCGACTGTGGTACCGATCTCCAGGGACTGGGTGGTAGCGGCGAGCCAACCCATCGTCGTCAGCGGCTCGTAGAACGGGGCTGGGTACCTGGAACTGACGTCCGGTGTGACGGCGATGTGGTCGGAGCTCATGATCAGGTGGTATCCTATGGCTTCGACCAGGTTGACAGAGCGGGTCAGGGATTCGGGGTTGGCACCCGGACCGAAGTTGATAAGGTTGACGCCGAATTTCATTATTCTTTCCTTTCTGTTTTCCCTTTAGTTGCGGCACTGTCCGAGATGGATGATAATCGAGCATGGCTGCTAGGTGAATTACGATGACCTACACTCTCGCCGATTTGGACGCTATGAGCATAGAGGACGCCCAAGCGCTGTCATTCGTGGAAAGGGACGCGCTTCTGGACCTCATTATCGCAGACGGGCGGCACCAGACCACGGACCTCGACTCGTACCGCGTGGGGCTGTACGGGGACTACTTCGACGAAGACCTGACGCGGATGATGAAGGTGAGAGCGATCAAAGTTCACGTCAGGAGAACGACGGCGTCCGGGTTCGACGGCGTGCTCGCGGGGAAATCCGACGAAGAGCAATACCGCGCGACCTTCCGGCTGTGCAACAGTCGCTCGAGGCGGCGGGAACGGACTACAGTCGCGTCGTCACGCTGGTCGTCTTCCTGACGGACATGGACAAGTGGTCGATGCTGTATGAGATCTACAGTGAGTTCATCTCCAGCATGCCATGCAGGGCTGTGATTGGGACGACCGGCCTGGCGCAGTCGCCGTTGACGATAGAGATTGTGAACTGCATAGCGTATAGGGTGGCAGTGTAGGGGGCTAGCCCATGGATTGCCGAGCGGCTGGCATTCTGTAGCGCCTCTGATCCCGCTGTTCAAACCGCTCAGGAGTACTTGCAGCGAATCAGCTCATTTATTGTTCGTCTCAGGTCTGCCAGGAGCCTCTCATCGATTGTGTCCGTCCACCAATGAGCGATTCACCCCCTGTAGGCAGCCAGCTCCCGTAGCGACTTCGTGCCTGCTACAGCTACGTTGTCATCCCTGATATCCCCTTAGTAGCCTAGAGATGCGGACGAAAAGCCTCGCTGCAACCAGAGGGGTCTCGCTCAAGCCAGCCAGCAGACGAGTATTGAAGAGAGAGGAGTCTTCAAATGACTGTGGAGTTGCGAGCTTGTTGCAGCGTAGGCGTCAGCTGCTGCGATCAGCAAACTCGATCTTCGCGGACTCTAACAGCGTGGCATCGCGCAACAAATCGCTGGCCGTCAGACTCAGCGTCTTGGCCACCAGGAGCGCGTTCGAGAGGGCCAGATCGGTAATGGCAGTCTCGGCCATCTCTCTTGTATGAGAAGCGACAGGCTCCTCGCTGACCGCAAACCTCAGTTCGAAAGCCGGCATCACCTGACTGACGTTGCCGAAATCAGTTGAAGCTCCACTGCCTGGACGACCTGCCACGGGTTCGTCCATCCTGATGCCCAGTGTCTTTGCGTTGGTTCCAACAGCCTGTGCCAGAGTCACGTTGGGCTGAACATTTTCGTAGAAGGGGTAGAATTCCTGGACCTCCAGACGTGCGCCTGTCATTGACGCAGCTCCTTCCGCCACCTGTTCCACTTTGCCCACCACCACGTCGCTCAGGTATCGCCGGTCCCTGCATCGCAGCATGAAGTTGGCGGCGGCGAATTCCGGTACGACGTTGGGCGCCATGCCTCCATCGGTGATTACTCCGTGGATGCGAACATCATCTCTCAAGTGCTGTCGCAGGGCATCAATTCCGGTAAACAAGTGGATAACCGCGTTCAGCGCGTTGATGCCGGCCTCAGGGGCGGCAGCAGCGTGAGCGGCTTTCCCATGATACATATACCGGTAGCCGACCATCGCCAGGCTCCAACTCTCCCCCACCGCCGCGGTCGTCGGTATTAAAGTGCGATTGGAGAAAGGATGGGACGAAAGGGTGGCATCCACGCCGTCGAATACCTCGGCCTCCAAAAGCCGTATCTTACCGCCGCCGCCCTCCTCCGCCGGAGTTCCAATTACCACTGCGCGTCCGAGCAAGTCCTGTGCGTTCGCCTGCAGCCCCAGGGCAGCGGCCATCGCGGCCATCGCAATGAGATTGTGTCCGCAGCCGTGCCCAATCTCGGGCAGCGCATCGTATTCCGCCAGGACGGCAATCGTAGGGCCTTCTCCAGCGCCGCCGGGGATGGTGGCCCGAAACGCCGTTTCCAACCCGCCGACACCGCGCTCCACCTGAATGTCGCAACTCTCGAGGAACCCGGCCAGGGCGCTAGATGAGTAGTATTCCTGGTAGTTCAACTCCGGATGGGAGTGGATATCTTTCGAGAGGTCGAACAGGGCTTGTCTCGAATCATCAATCGCAGAGTTAGAGCGAGCGGCGATCTCTTCTTTGTGTCGGGTAAGTTGGCGAGTCATGGTATGCGTTCTCCTATCGGGGCTCTACAGGTCGAAAACGGTGCGGAGAGCTTCTTGTCGTACAAGGGCAGCCCGGTGAAAAGGTCTGCAATACGGTACGCTCAGGTCCCACCTGGGAAAGCTCGACCCACATTACGGCACTCTGTTAAGTGTTCTGCGGCTCGATTTAACAGAAGGGCTTCACGCCCGTAGCGTGGTGTAAGAGTACGTCATCCTGTTGATGTAGGCCAGTCCTCTTCATCCATACACTATGGTACAATAGTTCTGCAATGTGCTATCATCTGTTCAAATTCAGCAGACTCAAAGCAAGCGCGGCAGGCGAGAGGGCCATAAATGAGTGTATATGTCAAACCGTCGGACAGGCCAGAATTGCCCATGATCGGCGAAAACTGGTCTAAACAGGTTGAAACTGGCACCAGTTTTAGAACCTGTTTCTCTGTGGAGACGTATCAACTGAATTTATGCCCAGACTGAAGTTTAGATGCGATTACTCTGTCTAAGGAGAGAGGAATACTTGAAAGAATTAATGAGTTCGCTAAAGTACATGGAACCCCGCGAAAGGAAGTCGAGAAGATGACCAGTTCGACCAGGACGGATGAATCGAAGCTGAGTCTGGACCAGATCTTGTCCATCCGGCCTCTGGTCGCCGCAGAGACGCCTCGATGGTCGCCGGACGGCTCTCGGATCGCATTCGTCTCTTCCCACCAGGAAGACACGGCCGAGTTGTGGAGCGTCCCGGCCGATGGAGGGTTTCCAGCCCGTTTGACGGTAGGAGCGGGCGACAGGGATTCAGCCCCTCGCATCCCGTTCTGGTCTCCATGCGGCGTCTATGTGTCCTGCGTCTCCAGGAAGGGCGACGCGGATGAGGTGTGGCTGTGGCCCGCCAACAGCGACGCTGGGTTCCAACTGACGTCGCTGGGCGGTCGCATCCACTCGATGAACTGGTCTCCCGACGGTAGGAGCGTCGCGGTGTCCTGCAATCGCTACGGCTCGTACGACATCTACCTGGTGGAGGTCTCATCAGGGAAGTCTGTGCGGCTAACCGATGGCCCGCTCTACGCGGTAAATCCGGGCTTCACTCCCGACGGTCGGCACATCCTGTACGTCCGACTGGATAACAGGTGGGAGAACCACGACGTCATCAGGATTTCGCTGGACGGCAAAGAACAGGAAATCGTCGTCCAGGATACAGATTTCTTTGATTACAGCTACGGTGGGGCTTTTGGCTATCCCCTAGTCTCTTCTGACGGTGAGCGAGTCTTCTTCCGCAGCCAGCGCAGCGGACACGTAAACATCTGGACAGCGCCCGTTGCCGGCGGTGAGCCGGAGCCACTGTCTCTCGAGGATGCGGAGCAGGATCACGCCGTCTGGTCCCCCGCAGGTCAGCAGGTGGCCTACACGTCCAACCGCAACGGCACGCTTGAATTAAGGGTGGCGGACGCTTCCACCGGTGAGTCCGGGGCACTCTTCTCGCCCGGCGTGGGCGTATGCTCGGCGCCGGAGTGGTCACCGGACGGCTCGAAAATAGTCTTCCGATATGGGACCCCCACGTCTCCGATGGACCTCTGGGTCGTCTCCCTGGAAGACGGCCGAGCAATGCAGCTGACCAGCGCCGGAGTTGACCCTGCGCTGACCGAGCACCTGACCGCACCCGAAAAGATTACTTACCAGAGCTTTGACGGTCTCGTCATCCACGCGTATCTCTATAGTCCCAGGAGCCGGGAGGGAGGCGAGAAATACCCGGGGCTGCTGTTCATCCACGGTGGGCCCACCAATCAGTTCGGCGATGACTTCCAGCCCTACGTCCAATACTTCGTCCAACGGGGCTACGTAGTTCTGCTGCCCAATGTCCGGGGAAGCTCGGGCTACGGCAAGGCATTCGAAGAACTGAACGACAGGGACTGGGGCGGCGACGACTTGAAGGACGCCATTGCCGGGGCCGAGTTCCTCCAGGGGCTCGGATACGTGGATCCGCAGGCTATAGGGATTACGGGGACGAGCTACGGCGGCATCCTCACGATGTGCGCGGTCACCTTTGCGCCGGGCTTGTTCCAGGCGGCTGTCCCCATGTCCGGCTACAGCGATTGGCCGGCGTTGCGCCACCAGTTGGAACTGCGGCACATCAAACTCCTGGAGCATGAGTTCGGCGCCTTCGAAGGAAACGAGGACGTCTGGTATCGCTGCTCGCCCTTCTACAGAGTCAGAGACGCGACCACGCCGACCTTCGTCCTGCATGGGGAAGGGAGGGAGGACTGGCCCGAGACTTCGAGGGACTTTGCGTTGGAGATGAAGCGACACTATAAGACGACAGAATACAAGGTGTATCCCAACGATGGCTTCTACGTGAGTACGCTGCCCAACGTTCGGCAGATGCTGTCGGACGTTGCCGACTTCCTCGACCGCTACCTGTGCTGCTAGCCTGAGGAGTTCCAAGCGGGCAGTTGCGGTGGGCCGGCGCCAATTACAACTACGTCGGCATTCTTTGGTAAACCCTCAGTTTGGACCACTTTAGCTCCTCCCTTTGGTCCATTCGTAGCGTGGTCTCCATCCCAGCAGTCGCTGCGCCTTCTCCGTACTGATTACGCTGGCGGTGCCGCCCAGCCCTTCCCGTATCTCCACCCTGCCGCCGAAGTTGTTTCTGACAAGATCAATCGTGGGCTCTTTGAAACGGCTGGAAGGCTGGGCGATCATGAACGCCTCATATTCTTGTATCTCCGCATCCAGCGCCAGTACGTGGGCCTCTGCCACGTCTCTGGCGTCGGCGTAGGCCCACATCACCAGTGTCAGGGGGTTCTCCGGCGTCGGGGCCTGACAGGGAAACTCCGCCTGGACTTCCGGAGACGCGACGTTGGTGAACCTCAGGCTGACGACGGTGGTGTCCGAGCTGCGGGCGATCATTCTGCCGATGTCCTCTCCAACCTGCTTGGACAGGCCGTAAGGCTCGGAGGGCATCATGGGGTGTTCCTCGTCCAACGGCAGGTACAGCGGTACGAAGGCGTTCCCGTCCTGGGCCCATCCCATGCCGAAGGCGCTGGACGAGAACACCACGCGCCGAAGTCCCAACTCTGCCGCGGACATCATGACGTTGAAGGTACTCGCCACGTTGTTGTCGAAGATGATACTTGGGTCTTCCCTAAGCGGGCCTGGGATAGCACCCATGTGAACGACCGATTCCGCGTCCCTGAGAATACGCTCTACTACCCTGGCGTCTGCGAGATCGCAACGCACAAACTCAGCCGGAAGTTCGTCGGCAGCCAACCGGTCAGTCGCCAGGACTTCTCTGTCCTGATCCACCAGCAGTTGCACCACCATACGTCCCAACCTGCCCGCCGCTCCGGTTACTACTATCATCTCTTCCTCCGGCTAAACTACTGCGGTTGACGATCAGACAGCCTCACCGCATACGCAACGCCGTCTTCTTACGGACGGTCAAGCCCGTGGATGCCTCGGTAATCGCTCGTTGGAGGCGACTGCCAGCCTTCCATGAGTCCGGGATGGGGCTGATAAATCTCGACGCCCAGCGGATGGCAGGTGTCGATGGGATCGTCGGCGTCTTGTCCCCAAGCCTGGACCGACAGGTCTCCTTGGGGACAAGTGGAAATGGCGCAGAGCAGGTCTATCTCTGCGAAGAACTCGAAGTAGTCTCCCTGCCTGGCCGGCGAGGGCTTCACGAAGTAGCGGTCGTCGGTGGTAAGTCCGGTCACCTGGAATATGTTGAGAACGTCGTGAACGTCGCTCTCATCGAGATGGTACGGAGCGACTGCCCGCACCAAGTTCGAGTGGCAGCAGTAGTCGAATTCCTCGCCATTCAGCATCTTGTGAACGTATGGATCGCAGCGGGTGCCCAGCAGGTCATGACATCCGGCGCCGTCCTCGTCCAGAGGATAGTCCACCGTGTCTGCGGTGATGGTGAGCATGGGGCGCAGGTACGGGAGGCACGACCATAGCCGGTCGAACGTGGTGACGTGGGCTCGGTGCAGCTGCTTGGTGCGGGCCGCCCAGAACCGTTCTCTGGGATTATTGAGGTTCCAGGCGTTGAAGTCGGCCACCTGCGCCCCTTCCACCACGACGATGCGGCATATCTGGCCTGCCAGTACCGGCCAGGCTCTGCCGGAGCGTATTGGCACCACGAACTGTTCGATCTGGTTGCGGGTCTCCGTCTCCTGACCCAAGCGTCCGTAAAATACCCGGTCGACGTCAATGGGACTGCCTGGTCTGGGTTGGTAGATTACTCTGGGAGTTGGCATAGGAACCCCTTTCGGGAGTGTACTTGATGAATCTCGCCGACCATGGTTGCCCGCGAACGGACGGGTTCTCTCACCCGCACCGTAAGCGGTATCAGGTTACCACAGAATGGTCGGGGCGTTGTCGAAGTAGGCGGGCCTGCTCCCTCATGAGGAGGACATCCCACCCCAGGTCCATGGGAGAAACTTCGACGACGGTATCGACTCCACCACTCCTGGCCTCGCTAAAGGACTCCAAGGCCATATCCAAGACCTGGTCTCTGAGTTCCAGCTCGGAATACGTGGCCCGGATGCCGGCGGACGAATCAATCAGGTGTTCATGGGGCAGAGTGAATCCCAGGTCCGCCGTATCCAATGGCCCCAGTACAGAGTTTATTATTGTTGTCATATCTCGCTCCGGTCTTTCCATGCGGTCTCGATTTCGGAAGCTGTCTCTCATCGGATTATACAAGTGTTGGCTTCATTTGGCGGTGGTAGAATCAGCAAACCGTCCCATCATAGTCAATTCAGTCCATACGACAAGAGACAGGAGGAGCGAAACGCCATTGCACTTCACTGAGCAGGAGTTGGCCGGCCGCAGGGAGAAAGTTGTGGCTGAGTTGCAGCGCAGGGGGTTGGCAGCCCTGCTGATTTTCAGGCAGGAAGGCATGTATTACCTGACTGGGTACGACACCATGGGCTATTCGCAGTTCCAATGCCTCTATCTCGGAGATGACGGCAAGCTGGTTCTGCTGACAAGATCC
>CBDCYO010000002.1:0-8432 GCA_965224255.1 Dehalococcoidia bacterium | reverse complement strand
TTGCTTTCCACACGATGCAGGCGCGGCAGCGATGCACGCCTGGTCGGGCGGAACGGCTCAACGGCACGTGGATGCTCCCTCCGGTATCGTTCCCAAGTCTCTGGCGGGACTGCCTCGGTCTCGCTGATCCCCTCCGAACTTGCCCATGCCAAAAAGTCGCTTATCTCGCGCATGGATTCACGAGCCTGTGCCATTCCCTCGGCGATTTCAGCCGGTGTCATGTCGGCCAATGTCTTCCCGTCTGGTTGTTTCACCATCTCGGAGTAAAGGACCTTCCGCTTGGCAGGTGCAGCCGTCTCGTTGGCGCCGTCCGCTGCGTGACGCCTTGCAGGAAACCAGTTCTTGCAATTTGTGCAGTAATCCTGGCCAACCCGATCATTCGGTAGCACTAGACCGGAGTGATTGCACTCGACGTTCCGCTCCTGCGTCATGCCGCACTCCCTTTCCTCTGCGTCTTGCTGCGCACCCTGGCGATGCTGCGCTTGTCCCTGCCCCGCTTTCGTATCACGGGCAAAATCTCCGTCAGAGCCATCCGCGCCACGGTTGCCGTCGATAGGCCCGTGTCGTTTGCCTCAGCCGTCAGCATATCGTAATCCGCCTTGTTGAGATTGACCTTGACGCTATGGGTCAGTCGGTCTTGATCTAACACGCGCTTTGCCATTTGGTTCCCTTTTCGCACCTATTTAGTTCTTAAATACGTACCTTTATCGTACTATAAAGGAACCATTATTGTCAACTTCCGATAAGGGGTCGATTGCAGATGGGTGCGAAATGACACGGTAAGGACCAGCCAGCGTCTCTTTTGCCAATGAGCAGAGCCTGCCCCGACTTTCGTATCAGCCGCAGTAATACTTGTTCTCCGTGCTCCGATCCGCAATCTTTCCCTGTGCCCGAGCCGATGCGCAAGGCGTTCTACAGGGCGTGATGGGATCATCGCTCAGTCTGAAAAACGTTTCTCCGGCCCTTTTTCTCGTAAAAAGATATTTGCGGGGTTGTCGGGAAGATTTTGCGCCAAAATCGCCGTCGTAGGCGTGTAACGCAGCGATTCACGACAAAGAGTTGTTTGTCGTGGACCCGAAGGCAAGGTTATGAGGGAGCGAAAAGAGGGCCGTCGGCGCTTAGCGTGTCATTTCGCGTGCGCCGTGCAAGGCGCCATTCTTCAGCGGGTGCGAATCCCGTCCGGCAACTGTCGCTCCAGCCGGTAGCAGTCGGAGCGGATGATGGAGGTAACGACATCGTCTGAAGCACTCCGATGCAACGGGCCGCCAAGGGCGGCTTAGCGACCATGCGGGCCGCAACACCAGTGAACGCCGAGCAGGCCCCGAAACGCGCAATGCGGAAGCCGACCCGCCGTGAAATCGGGGAAGGCTGATACTTGTCGGGAAGCGAGCGACATACGCACCGACAGGTTCCGCCGGGGTAGTGGCGGCAGCACGCATGGAAGAGGGGAATGGACGCAACACGGGAAGCCCTGTCCGGTGGCGTGGCACGTGCCAACCGACAGCCCGCGAGGGCCGGGTCGGGCCGGCAGGGTGGCGGAGAGGCCCGAAGTACCGATGAAGCCGGGTAATGCCGGCAGAGGGAAGGGGCCTTGGTTCGAGAGCAACGCACAAAGGAGGAAGGGACATGGGGACTGGTGAAAGCCTAACAGCCTCAGCGAAAGTTCAGCGACTCCAGACGGCGTTACATGCGAAAGCGAAGGAAGCTCCGGGCCTGCGGTTCTACTCTCTGAGCGACAAGGTGCGGCGCGATGACGTGCTCGCAGTTGCCTGGCAGATGGTGCGTCGCAATGGCGGCGCGGCTGGGGTTGACGGCGAGACGGTGGCGGACATCGAGGCGTTTGGGGTAGAACGCTGGCTGGAGGAACTGGCGCGGGACCTGCCGGTGCGGGGACCTACCGACCGCGAGCGGTGCGGCAGGTTCTCATTGCGAAGAAGCAACGCGGGAAGTTCCGTCCATTGGGCATACCGTGTCTGCGGGATCGGGTGGCGCAGACGGCGGCGATGTTGGTGCTGTCGCCGATCTTCGAGGCCGACTTGCAACCGGAGCAATATGCCTACCGGCCGGGCCGAAGTGCGCATGATGCTGTCAAGCGTGTGCATCGGCTGTTGAACACAGGTCACCGGGAGGTGGTAGACGCGGACCTGTCGGACTACTTCGGCCAGATTCCGCACGCTGACTTGGTGCGGTCCATTGCCCGGCGCGTTAGTGACGGGCGGCTGTTGGGCTGGGTCAAGGCGTGGCTGGAGACGGCGGTGGAGGAAGACGACGGGAAAGGCGGTCGCCGCCGCACGAACCGGGCACGACGCGAGCACAGAGGGACCCCGCAGGGGTCACCGATCTCGCCGTTGTTCAGCAACATCTACATGCGTCGCTTCATTGTGGGCTGGAAGGTGCTGGGCTTTGCCCGGCGCTTCAAGGCGGAGATCGTCAACTATGCCGATGACCTCACGGTGCTCGGCAAAGTGCCGGCAGCAGAGATGCTGGCGGCGGTCCAAGCGCTGATGGAGCGTTTGAAGTTGACAGTCAACGCCGAGAAGACCCGTTGCTGCCGGGTGCCGGAAGAGCCGATTGAGTTCCTCGGCTACCGGATCGGACGCAACTACCGCCCAAATACGGGCCGCGCCTACATTGGCACGCGCCCGAGTGCGGCGAGCGTCCAAAGCATCTGCCGTCGTGTGAGCGAGTTGACCAAGCGGCGTGACGGATTCCTGCCAACAGAGGTTGTGGTAGAACGCCTGAACCGGCTTCTGACCGGGTGGGCGAACTACTTCACTCTGGGGCAGGTTCGCCCGGCCTACGCAGCGATTGATCAGCACGTCAGCCGGCGGCTGCGTCGGTGGCTTCGTCGTAAGCACAAGGTGCGGTCGGGAGGTTTAGTGCGCTTCTCAGACGAGAGACTACGGCATGATTACGGTCTCACGCGCCTCAAACTGCGAACGGCGGGTCTTCCGTGGGCGAAGGCATGATCTCGTCCGAGAGCCGGATGCAGGAGATCTGCACGTCCGGTTCGATGAGCGGCGACTGGAAACGGAGTTATGGCGGGGAGTGAGGCACCGGCATTGCGAAAGCCGCCGGGAACAGCTACCCCCATCCGCCTACCGCTACCGCGCCAGCCGCCGACTCTACCCTTTTCCGCAACCGACCCCTCATCGTCCTCAGCGTCGGCCAGCGCCTGCCGCACGCGAGCGTCTTCCCCGACAGCCCAAGGCTTGAGGTCTCTACGGTCAGCGGGAAACAGGATCGGGAAACGCACCCGCAGACGCTTGAGCAATTCCCGCCCCTCAAGAAAAGCGACCCTGCTTATTTTCTCGGACATGGATGTTTCCTATCAGTGATCAGCGGTCGGAGCCAAATCATACACCCCTTCCCCCCTGGACCCCCCAACCCAGACCGGCTATGGAAACCATTGAAACTGTGGAAAACAACAAAGCACGTTTTCCACGAGTTCCAACAGTGTTCCACAGCCTTTACGACTAATTCTTCGACTTCGCCAAGGACCCAAAACCCAGAATCAAAGCCAAGGCAAAATCAACCTCAACAGTGGGGTGACACGCACGCGCGTGAAGATACCGCGCGTACACATCATCCTGCTTTGGTTCAGTGCAAAATTTTGTCTCACCTCAAACGATTGCCCCGCCGATACCACGTAGCACGGCTTAAGCCTTGGGCTTCCCAAGGCGCGACGCGGCCTTGCGGACCCGCATCTTTGCCCGATTGCCGGTAATACCACCCCCGCCTCGATATACCCTCCAATTCCCAAGGTGCCCTATCCAGTTCGAGCGGCGTGCCCTTGCGCCGCACTTCGCCCGACCGCTTGCCTTTGGCCGCCTGGATGAAGCTGAAATTCTGCTGCGTCTGACCGCTTGCAAGGTTCTTGCGGCTGATCTTGCAAACCGACTTGGCAATCCACAGCACTTCGTTGTCATCGAGTAGCGGTTGCTCCGGTACGTTGAACCACTCCACGTTGCGCGTGCCGATCCACTCATGCACGTCGCCCAGGTCCGTGCTCGCCTCCCAATTCGACGGACGACCGAACCAGCGCAGCGCCGCATTGAACAGCGTTACGTTACGGCCCTCCGGCGTCGTCGGCTTACGCGGTATCCGCCAGCCCTTCGGGATGACCTCGGCGAGTTCCGGCAACGTCCAGGGTTCATCACGCCACCACGTCGTTTCCCATTTGGGATGCACCGGGTTGTGCGTCAGGACGCCGGCGTAACCACGATCCGCCCCATACTCCATGCGGTAATACTCGGCGATGCGCTGCCGCCACTTGAGAGGCTCCTGGCGCATGCCGTCGCCATGCAGGACCGGACGGGCGAAGCAGTACACGACATGCGCATGCCCGGTTTCCGGGTTCGACACAATCCAGTTGGGCGGGCACACGGTGACGCCGAAGGCGATGCTCAGGTAGTCTAGCGGAAGGGTGTCAACGTCGAAGATCAGGGCGGGGAAGCTGTTGGGCGTGCGGAGCTCGATTTCCTGGTAGCGCCGCCAAGCCATGCGTGCGGGCTTACGGGTGACAGCGCAACCCTTGCCGCGGGAGACCAGGGGGAAGCTGTGTATCTCTTGCAGGCCGTGATCCCGGACTTCGCGAGGCGCGTCCTCGATGGCGAGCGGCAAGGATAGCTGCTCGTCGGAGCCGTTCAGGGTTTGCTTACTTGATGAGCTTCGGTAGAATGGCATCGTTGCTGCCCCCCTGTACGGGGTATCAACGCACCGCCCGCTGTTGCTCGACACAAGCAACGGACGGCACCCGGCACCTTCCTCCAATCACCAGGGAGGTGCCGGGAAGGTACCGACCACGCCTTTATAGCACAGATCGTCTTCACGTCCCTTTCACTCCTCTTGCGAACTTCCGATAAGCCGTCATATGTTAACTTTCTGAAACGCGGAAATCCGCGCCGTTGCTGGACTTGCGCACACCTGCCCCGAAAGCCTCAAGGATGCCCCACCGGATCCCCGGAAAACCCCGAAATCACCCCCGATCGGTGGGGAATCAGGTGCACAATCCGTCTCTTTTCGGCGGCCGGGTGGGGAATTTTGAGCGAGCGGCCGCCAACGGCACCCTGACAGGTTAGGATGGGCCGAATTTCGCACGAGAATGGCGCAGGAGAGATTTTTCTGGACTTCCCCCCCCCCCCCCCAGTTTATCCTGCAAAAACGCAATACAGGCCGTTCTGGGGCGTATTCCAGTCACAAAATCAGTGAGGGGCAACCGATGACTCGCATTATCCAATTCGCCACTGCCATTGCTTTGATCTTCACACTCGCCGCCTGCGGGGGTGGCGAGGATGACGGTCCAACCTCCGCCGGACCCTCACCCCTATCCGAGAAAACATTCACCTTCTCAAACGGCGCTGTCTTTGACGCCGGCTTGAGTCGCCAGGAAGTTCGCCTCGCTTTCGGAGACCTGAGCAGGGGTGAAGGCCGGTTCACGCTGAGGGCTGGGGGTGAAGTCGCCGGCGGTACGGCTACCACTGGCTCCTGTCTCCTGGAAGTCGAAGCCAGCACGTTCCCGACGGACGAGGGTCCACAGAAAGGGGAGGCCATTCATTTGGACCCTTGCGTGCTGGACGCGGGGCAACTGAGTGCGGAAAACACGGATACTGGAATTGCTACCCGCTCTACGGATTCGGCTTCATTGGATCCCTACGCCATCGGTAACACTTGGACGACAAGCTGGACCACCTCATTCTCGAGTGGGGCTAGGGAGGCCTCTGACATAACGAGCACGATCACGGACAGGCGTCTATATCGCGAGCACGATGCGGTTGAAATAGCAAACGTGGACACCGGCGACGGCTATGTGGACACATTCACAAGGCTCATAGACCCCCGTACCGGAGGCACGATAGCGGTCTTGGACGAAGGATACATCGTTGATTACGACCCGTACGCAGGGGACGGTCTACCGCTGCCTCTTGAGGTGGGAAAAACCTGGACGACGACCTATACCGAGACGGTCGATGAGACGGAATCGACGACGGAATCGACGCGATTAACAGTGACCGATTTCGAGTCGGTCACGACACCGGCCGGCACTTTCATGACCTTTCAGATAAATGGGACGATAGATGACGTTGAGGGAACGTTCTACTACGACCCCATCACTCGATTGTTTGTGAAGATTACGGGTACGGCGCCGGACCAAGACTTTGAGACGCTTCTGGTGAGCTACGATTTTGACGATGAAGTGTCATAAAAACAGCTTCGTTTGTTCATCTTATCCCGCGCTGTGTCGGGTGAGCCTGACACAGCGCGGGATAAGCCTTTTCACGCAAGGACAATCGCCGCCTGACGCACTCTATAAACGCCACGGGGTAGACGCCAAGACTGTTCAGCGCCAAATCGGACGCCTCTCATGTGCACCGATCCGCAGCCCGCAGGCAGCACCAGTGCACCAGCCAGTTGACGCACTTTCAGGCCAATGCCGTCACCCTGTACAGGGCAGCGCCGGATACCGACAACCTGGCGCTATGTCTAGTCCTTTTCCCGGCGACAGTGAGGCGCCATGTCAGGCCGCTGACGCCAGCAGGCAATACACAACCCGGTGAACGGTCAGCCTGCCTTGCGCGGCGCACGGTGCCGCGAGGGGTGCCGACCGTCCGACTCAAGCGCCTTCTCAAGCCCCTTCACCTGCTCCCAGTAGTACGCCAACTTTTCCTCGGCGCTGCGCAGATCCGAAGCCCGGAGGTTCCTGTGCGTCTCCCACCGCTTCTCTCGCCCCCAGCACGTCAGGCAGAAGTCCGCACCGAAGTATCGGCCAACCTGCCTGTCACACTTCCTGCAACGCGGAAACTCGCCGAAGGCGCGCCCGTAGACCACCACCAGACCCAGGCGACGGGCGATCTTCCACACCGCCATGCGATGCCACTGCTTGCCGCCGGGCGCCGGGATTCCCGCCGCAACCAGGGCATCCAGTGCCACCGTCAAGGAACGCTTGCGGCGCGCCGCGACCTCCTCCAAGATCGGCCTGCATTGCTCATCGTGCAGGACCTGCCGGAACTGCCGCGCCTGCAAGCCTTGAACCTGGACACTTGGCGACCACGTCATGGCCTAACCCCACATCCCGTTACGTAACGCACTTTGGCCGATCCCTCCGAAACAATACACTGTCGTCGTCACTACCTCGCGCAACACTTCGGATATCTCCTTGCTCACTTTATCGGCTTCCCAAAGCGATGCGTCGGCTCAGGATGTTGGCGCGAGTAGTGACGACGACCCTGGCGCAGAGCATCCACCTTGTCCTGGTAGTAACGCAGCTGCGCCTGCGCGTCCCGCAAGTCGGCAACGCGCAGATCGTTCGTCCGGTACTTGCGCTTGAGACCTTGCCGACGCCGGCAGTTGCGGCACTCGCCGCCCCACATCCGGGGCACTTCGTCGTTGCACCGAGGACAACGCGCCTTCTCGTTGAAGGCCCGCCCCGTGCCGAGCTCGATGCCGAGGCGCTTGGCGATGCGCCAGACCGTCATGCGATGCCAGGCTTTGCCGTTCGGCGTCGGAACGTCTTCACGCTCGAGCAGCCGCACCGCCGACGCCAGGCCCGGGCGGCCGTGGGCGCCCTTCGCCACCCGCTCCAGGACGCGCCTGCACCGTTCGTCGTGCAGTACCCTCTTGTACTGCCGTGTCTGCACGCCCTTCACCTGGACACCTTGCGACCATGCCATGACTCATCCTCGCAGGAAGACTCTTCGCGCTGACGGAAGCCTAAACCTACGTCAAGGTGCGCCTTCGGCCTGTAGTAACTGCTCCCGAATGACCTCGATCTGGCCTTCGTTACGCGAGACCCGACGGTCAAAATCCATGATCGTCTCCAAAAGCGCATCGAAACGCCGATTGTTTTCCGCCTGCATGCGGTCCATGCGGTCGAACATCTGATCGAAACGGGCGTTCGTTTCCGCCTGCATGCGGTCCATGCGCCCGTTCATCTGGTTGAACATCAGCACGATGGCGACTAACAAACCCATCACGGCTGACCAGAACTCAATTCGCGTCATGCCTTCCCCTCTCAATCTCTACAATCGCGCCCGAAGCCGCGCGGCGGCTCCAGGGCCTCCAGGTCGCCGAAGTCGTACTCGCAGATGGCCGCCAAGCGTTCGGCAACCGGCGACTCCTGGAGACTGTCGGGCAAACCGTCAAGCCAGTCCTGGTACTCGGCCTGCAAGTCCACGAGCGTCTGGACGGCATCGCGCCAGCGTTGCGGCCGACTCCTGCGGTCCTGCGGCCGGCGGTAGTGCACGCGCGGCTGCTGTTCCTTGCGGCGGTCGCGGAAGCGTCGTTGTCTCTCTGCGTTGCTGAGCCCCATGCAACTACCGTAGTCCGTTACGTAACGGATTGTCAAGCGGTTTCGACACGTCCCCTGCTCCCAACCGCGGGGGATTGGATGACTGCATGCGGTCGAACGTCAGCCCTCTTTGGCCCAGTTACAA
>CBDCYO010000001.1:0-122448 GCA_965224255.1 Dehalococcoidia bacterium | reverse complement strand
CACCCGCCGGGAGGAAGTCAAGCACCGCTGCCGAACCGTGCTGCAAGCACAAGTGGAAGAATTAATGGCCAGCAACCAAACCGACTTGCAGCACCCTGCAATTGCAGATTTCACCTTGGCTTCAGTTTAGGTCAGCGTTTCCCATAGTCTACACCGCGACTTTCCGCTGACTTTTGAGACAGGCTCTATACCCCCTTCCAGAGTGAGCCCGCCGCCGCACCGGTGCGGCTCATCGTCCGTCGGGTGAAGCCCACGCCCGGTTCCCAACTGGCCCTCTTCGCCAGCTACAGCTATCACGGCTTCATCACCGACCGGGACGGGGATACCTTGGAACTGGAGGCCGACCATCGCCGCCACGCCGAGATCGAGAATGCCATCCGAGACCCCGCATCAAGTGCGGGGCAGGCTCTCAAGTACGGCGTCGGGCTCAACCATCTCCCCTCGGGCCGCTTCGCCGCCAACGGCGCCTGGCTGGCGGTGCAGGTGATGGCCCGCTGGACCGCGCGTATCGGTCTGGGTGAGCAACTGGTAACCACCAAGACCCTCCGACGACGCTTCTTCTCCCTCGCCGGACGGCTCACCCGCTCGGCGCGTCGCCTCACTTTGCATCTGCCCCAGCGCTGGCCCTGGGAAACCCAGTTCAGTAGCGCCCTGGCTCGATTGCGAGCAATTCCACTCCCAGCCTGACGGCGGCCGTCTGCCACGGACCCGCCATCCGGCCATCTGACCGTTCCCGCCAACTCGCGCCAACCCAGCCCGCGAAGGGCACTCCTTGCCCACCGCATCTCGAATTCCGCCCGCCATGGCCACTGCGGGCCGCCATCATCGTGTCTGGGTGCCTACTTCACGCCGCCCTCATCCCCATCTATTGGAATCTGGCCTGGCCTGTTCGCCTTCCTCTACCCATCAGCCCTTGTGTCAACGTCAGCGCCAACCCCTTCGGTGGATTCGGGCTAACAGGCCGTCCGAGAAATCGCCCAGTCAGCACACATTGGGCAAGTGGGAGAACATCTGGTTCCGCTGGTCAACTCACCGATCATGCAAAGCGAAATCGGCGAGTACCTGATCAACACGTATCCGGAGTCGCCGTTCGCAGCCATTTACTTCGACGTGTCGCCGACGGTGAGAAAGTGGAGCCTGCAGCCGCAGCAACGGTTTCGACGTGAGCCGGTTGGTTGGCCAAGCAGTTCAGCGGCGGACACCCGGGCGCTGCCGGATTCAGCCAGTCTACCCAGAGCCAGCCACCGGTGGTTCCGGCCGAGCCGCCGAGCACGCCCAGCCGTGGCTAGACTCCTTGGCCCACCGGGTGGATTCGGCCGAGGGGAGCGTGATATTCACGGGCGACACCCAGCCCTGCGACTCGGTAACCGAGCTGGCTCGCGGCGCCGACATGATGCTGTGCATGCGCTGGGATGACCAGGCGGTGATGGACGCAAACGGGGAGTACACCGGCCGGTGGGCACGACCGGCGCGTCCCGCATGGCCCATGCCGCAGGGGTGGGAAAACTGGTGCTCGTTCACATCGGCCCCCATCTCTCCACCCATGGCCCCATGGAGCAGGGCATCGGCGACATCAGCCGCATCTACAACGGCGAGATAGTATTTTCGGGAGAACTTATGAGGATTTCGTTGTGAGGGGGAGGTGTTGCTGGCAAAATCAATGGTACGCGGCCTCGGGTTCCTTTCCGAAGCGCAAGTCAAAGGACGGGAGTAGGTCGGAGCGTGGAACGCCCAAGCGGGTGCGATTCCGGACGAGAAGGCGCATTTACAACCCGAGGAGATCCTCGATCATCTTGCCCCGCCTGATTCGACTTGCCCTGCCATTGGTATTTTGGATGGTAGCCTGTCGATATTCCACAATTTGGGGGTCAGTCTCCCCACGCGTTTCTACGGAGCGCACTCGCTCGTAGAATTCAGCGAGTTTTGGCCCTAACCTTTCAGGATCTAAACCTAACCCCTGAATCGTCATGGCTTTGTAGGTTTCGACCAGTAATGTAAACATATTAGCGTGGTTCCACACACGCGACGAAGGCTCAAAATTGCAACTTTCGATAAACTCAAGCACTTTCTTCGACTTTGTTTTGATTTCAGACGATTGGGGAAATCCTTCGTTATACATTTCCAAAAATTCCCTAATACCGTTATCCTGGTTGAAGTACGTCGACAAAACGGTTGTCATATAGGCGAGCACAAACCGCATGTCATCCATTCTTCTGATGTCGTTCACTCTGAAGAACCGATGCAAGTCGAAGAAATCATCGGAAGCGATCTCCTCAGCAGTTTGTTTGTATTCTCCATCAAATCGTGAATTCTGAACCTCCATCGCATTCAGCGAATATCCCGTAGAGTTGATACGTTGGAAAACTCTACGTATTTCCGGATCACCGATCTCTCCCAAATCCCGAACTACAACGTCGTATTGAAGGAAACGTGTTTTTTGATCTTCCGAGAGGTCGGCGTACTTAGACAGTTGGCTTCCCAACTGTAGGAGCTCCGATCCGCGGAAATATTGACATAGGGTACTCACCCTCTGTTGGCCATCCACCAACAATTCTGTCCCTTCCCCGCTTTCCAGATCGATGTTCCCAGTAGCGACGAAAATCTCGGGAAACGGGTACCCGTCCAACACGGTTTGTATGAAACTGCACTTGTCCTGGTTCTTCCAAACCAAGCGTCTTTGGAATACCGGATTGATTATCAGAGTCTCATTCTGGACGGCCGTCAAAATCTCTCTGATCTTCCGGTTAGTTGCGGTGGTATCCATTCACAATCTCCAAATTTTGTCGGCAACTAGCGATGGATTTTTGTTGGTAGCGCTCGAGGAACCACCAAGACTTGTAAATTCCCGCGCTTATTTTGTACGGTCCAAATTTTTTGCTGGCCGTCAGTTGGCGAAAGTATTCGAACCACTGTAAAGAGGACTCAACTGTGGGAGGGAAGAAATCAGGCCGGAGCCAACCGCGGAACAGATAATTCTTAAAGCTATCGTGCCGTCCCCAATAGCCCCCTTCGTTCCAATACTCAAACGCTTCTGACCATAGTCTGCCGAAGAAATCTTCAGATACTACTGCAATATCCAAGTCAGATTCATCGCCGAAAAATTGGTACTGCTTTTTGGGCGCAATGCTAAACCCAAGTTTGGCCGACCCAACCAATATAACCTGAGTCGAATGGAGGCCAAACTGCATAGATATTTGGTGCTTCAATTCGAAGTATTGGTCTGGACATAGAGCATAACTATCGCCAAAAACAATATGTTTTTGAAACATAATTTCGTCTGTCAGTGCAAGTAAATCGGCATTAAAATTCGCAATGCGCCGTTCGATGTTGGAATGACCGGTCAATATTGCCCCCCAACGTTCTGAGCCTCTGACCTAGCTTTGAAGACATGCATCATATCCCCAAATCATTCTAGCTGTGAACCCGATGCAGCACCAATCGAGTCGACAGGTGGTCGTCAAAGGCGATTTGGATGCGGTCGGGGTGGTCATCTGCTAGCATCTTTCGGGTGCTCCTTGTTTCTGGTTGGATTTCTCTCTCGAAAACCATTATCCCAGATGGACAGGAGCACTTTCTTACCCCTTCAGCACACCGCGACACTCATCTTTTCGGTGGATTGGGGCTAAACTAAAGCCAAGGTGAAATGCGCAGATGGTGGGGGTCAAACGACGGAGCCGGGTCGTTCTCCAAGTACGGATGAGCGGGATTCACGGGCTTAGCCCAGCTGATCATCATCGCCACTTAAATGTACATCCCACCTTGGCTTTAGTTTAGTCGTCCGTCCAACCGGAAATGGCGCAACCCGGCTCCGGCCGGCGAGGAAACTCCCGGCAAACCCGCGGCCTCTGTTCGTAAATGCGGCACGCGAAGGTGGCTTGATCCAGCATCGGGCAGCACTCCCCCGGATGGTCCAGGAACAGCAGATCGCCGCCGCCGTCGGCAGCGGGCGAAATATCGGCGGTGGTACCCAGGTGCACCGCCGCACGGTGAAACACGGCGACCTCGTCAGGTTCCAGCCGCAGGATCAACGGCCCACGACAGCACATCGCTCGGCACTGATCCATGCAGATGCGGCTGGCCTCTTTGGGCGTGAGATTCAGCAACGTATCACCCCTCCCCTCGCGTCCACAGTGTCCTTTTCGATTCGTACAATAGCCGTTACGTGAAGTTGTTTTTCAGAGGTTCCCGGTTCGGTATTACTGCGGCTCGATCTTCCTGCCCCATGTTGCGAATGCTATCTGCGCCGATGAACCGCCTTCCGGCGTCCAAATAGGACAAACGCCACGGCTTTCGTCAGCGGCCGGCTGACGGCTACCATGGTTGGTAGAGGGCAGCAGACGGCCACTCGCTACAATACCGGCCTCTCGCGATCAAGGCTGCTTAATCATGGCAGACTGCGGTGGACCCAAGTAGATTGTGTTGGGCCGCTCTCGCCACCTGCTTACGGCAAAGACCCCGTGAAGTGGGGATGGAGTTCCTGGAACGCCCGTAAACCCACTCCAAGGCGGCCGCTCCACCGACTCACCACTCTAGTATTACAACGACGGTTGCTGTGGTAGGATAATCGGCGAGATAGAGAAGGCTTCGGGAGGTGGGGCAGGCGATGGATGCGGCGGTGTTGGAGCGGGCGTACGAAGCCTTCCAGGAATTTCACGGCTACTTTGCGCCAGTCTTTGGTCGTAAGGAAGCCAGGGAGAACAGCAGCCATTATCTGCAGGCCCTGCTGGTGCAATCGGAAGAGCGGCGCAACGCCGAGAATCTGTCGGAGACGGTTCCGGCGTCGTCACGAGCGTTACAGCGGTTTCTCTCCGAGTCGCCCTGGGACGATGACGCGGTCATTGGAAGATTACAGGAGTATCTGGGTTCGCGGTTGAAGGATTCCCAGGGAGTGTGGGTGCTGGACGGCAGCGACTTTCCCAAGCAGGGGGTGAAGTCGGTGGGAGTGGCCAGGCAGTACTGCGGGGCGTTGGGCAAGATCGCCAACTGCCAGGCTGGGGTGTTTCTGGCCCACGTGGGGCCCAGGGGACGGGCGCTGGTGGACAAGAGGCTGTATCTGCCGGAAGAATGGACTGGGGACGGGGAGCGTTGTGCGACGGCGGGAGTGCCGGCGGACCGACGGGAGTACCGAAGCAAGACTGAGTTGGTGCTGGATATGCTGGAGTGCGCCCAGGCCAGAGGCCACCTCAGCGCACAGTGGGTGGCTGGAGATTCCGCCTTCGGGATGTCGCCGACGCTGCGGGAGGGCATCGCGTCCGCGGGAATGCTGTACGTCTTGGACGTGCGTCCCGATATGACGGTCTGGCCGTTGGAACCGACCTGGACCGATCCGCCTTACCAGGGTAACGGGCGTCCCCGCAAACCCAGACCGCGGCGTGAGGAGCGGCAGACCATGGCAGAGCGCAGTCAGGCGTTGCCGGCGGCGGCATGGCGGGAGATCACGATCGCCCAGGGAAGCCAGGGGCCGCGTGTCTATCGGTTCAGCGCCCAACGGGTGCGGGTGACCAGGAGGCGGAAGCCTGGTGAGGTCCTGTGGGCGGTTTATCGCCAGAACCTGGACGGCAGCGAGCCCCGCTACTACCTGTCCAACGCACCCCCAGATGCATCTCTGGAGACCCTGGCCTATGTGGGCGGCTCCCGCTGGCGCATTGAAACCGAGTTCGAGACTGAGAAGAGCGATGTGGGCCTCGACGAATACGAGACCCGCACCTGGGCGGGTTGGCATCACCACATCGCCATGTGCCTGCTGGCCGGGGCGTTCCTGTTGACCCTGCAACAGGATTGGGGGGAAAAAGATGCCCCTGATCACCAGGCCCCAAGTGTACCGAGTGGTGCGTGAGCTCCTGCCCAAAGAGCGGTTCGGCCCAGAAGAACTGCTGCTATGGCTGACAGATGTCCAGGAGCGCAACGAACGGGCCAGATGCTCTCACCAGAAACGCCGCGCTGCCCTCGGCCGTAACACCTCCGGCCTCCCTCCATGAACCGTCGTTGTAATACTAGAGGTCTGGCCGGAAAGCCATTGGCCGGGTTTTGCACTACGCCAAGCAGACGTATTACAGTCGTATACGGCGTGATAGTGTATGCAATACGCTTCAAGACCCCATCGTTACATCGGTAATCGACGCCAAGAAAATAACGGCTTGGGGAGAATCGGGGTTTCCGGCCAGATTTCTAGGCCTTCTCCATCTCTCCGAACACTGTCCGACGGCGGCGCGTAATGCGTCCTGCTTCATGGTATCTACGCCGGGCCTCGCGCGATAGACTGCCATGCTGAAAGGATGCCGATGAGCAAGCCTAAACCAGTTGCCATCTTTGACCATTGTCAGCATTGTGTCAATTTCCGCGGTGATTGACCCACCCTGGAAGCGCGGTGAAGTGACAAATATCAGGTTGTAGTTGGGTTGGTCAATCACCTCCGTTGGCGCCTGCAGGGCGCGATGTGGCGAGAGTCGCTCGCGATAACGGGCGACCTCAATGACAATCTGGTAGCTGGCGTTGGCCAGCCGGTCCAATGCGCCGTTGCCCAAGATGGGATCGTCGAACAGGCTCAGCCACTCGTCCACGGCCCGGTTGCTGGTGATAACGAAAGGCAATTACATACCTAACTACACAAGAGGCCAGTGGTCATTCGCTGTCTTTTTCACCATCAACCACATCCTTCAAATACCGCCATTCGCAGTCCGCCGGCAACCGCAGGAACGCCTCGGCAATCTGCTCCGGCGTAGCGTCAATCCGGTCCGGCATGGGTCTGACTGGTGGACGGCCCCTTGCTTTCTTCCTGCGTGGCATTGTCAGCCCCCAACAACTCCTCCTCAAACCACCCCTTCGCCCCCTCCCACCCCGCTTCGGCTTCGGCGCGTAGGCGGCGGGCGTCTTCGCTGCGGCGGGATACTTCAGCCGCTATGACGTTTTGAATTGCTTTGTCGGGCACAGGCACCAAGATTTTCGCTAGCTCCGGTTCCGTGATAGCAGGGTAGTTGCCGCCGCTGGCCCGTTGGAGCATCTGCTGGAGGCAAAACTGCGCTCTCAGGACGCACCACAAATAATCACGGCTGATGTGCTCGGGTACATTGCGAATCACGGCAAAACCTGTTGATGCAATACAGCCGTCAAACTCCGGGCCGAGATAGGCAATAGAACCGTGATGAGGTCGGGTTAGGCTGACAATGATGTCTTTGGCTTGAACCTTCATACGTGCCCGGCTTGGAGCTTCCAGAGTTGGCACCTCATTCCAGTTGGCTTCGCCTGTTTGTGGATTGGCTGTATTGATTTCAATGTACCGAAATGTCGGCTGCCCGTGGTCTTGAGGTCGCCAGGTCTCTTTGGAAAAGGTCGCTATTCGACCCAGCGGTTCGCAATTTACCTGTGCCAGCATCCTTTCAATTCGTGCAAAAGCGGGCGAGTGAAAATGTGGGTCTAGCCGGCTAAACACGCCCTCACTGCTAACCGCAAACACCCGCCGCCCATCGTCAACCGGAGCCATCATACCCAGCGAATCCAGCAGAAACCCGTCAATCCCCGCCAGCAGCGCATCAGCCTCCGCCACCTTTGCCCTCCGTTCCTCCCGCGCCGTGTCTATTGCATCGACTAGATTCTGTTGCTCGGTAATGGGTGGCAAGAGAATTTGTAATGCTGCCACTTCTGCGGCGTTTATGTGCGGTTGAGCGGAACGTCCTTTGACCAGATTAAGTTGCAACCTACCAATTTCAGTGTCAAGGAAGGCTGCTACGAACTTTGCTGAAATGTCTGATTTGAACGTGAGAATCAGATCATACGCTGCTAAGGCATTTGCCAACAAATGCGGGACAACAGCACAGTCTCCCGTATTTGCACCACTGCGGACGATAATCAGCTCGCCACCTGTTAATCTATATTTATTCATGCGACCTGGCTGTTCTGCCGCCACATGTAGGAGTGTTTCGAGATTTACCTCTCCATCTTTGATGTCCGTTGCCCGAACAAAAGGAACAGTATTTTCACTTTCATCCAGATATGTGGGCGGTGACCCCGTGCCGTATCTAATTTCATCAATGATAGTTCCCAAATTCCTGACCGTGAAATTGGATTTATCCAATATCCCTAAACGCTCACGAATCCACGGTTGATGAAATACTACCTCCGCGCGTCCAGCAACTTCGCCCCGCCTCACCGCAAAGCACTCCGGCTTCGCCAGTTCAGCAGGGCCTACACGAAAAAAGGTGTCGGATCCTTCCTAAATTCCTGCCACTGCGCCACCAGCCCCGTATCGGGGATGATCTCCCGGTGCCGTTCGCTCCAGTCGCCTTCCCCTGCACCGGCCCGTCTCCATTCGTAGGTAACCCGGTAATCAAACAAATCGCAGCGGTGCCGCTCCACTTTGCTGACGCCGGCGATTTCCTGCTCGACGGCTACTTCGAAAGTCTTGCGCCCGGTGGCGTCGTAGCCGATGTTGTCCGCCAGCGCCATAAAGATGGGGGTATCGTCAGAGACAACTTCCCCATCGGCCAGCCGCCGCAGAAACACAATGCTGGCCTTCACCCCGGCATCGTAATGCTGAAAAGCGAACTGCGGCAGGCTCACCACCGCCAGCAGCTGAAAATGTTCCAGCATCCAGTGCCGCACGCCCTGCAACGACGAGTTCGTCAGGATACCGTCGGGCAGCACCACAGCGGCCCGTCCGGTGCCCGGTTTGAGGAACGAGTGAATCCGCTCCAGGAACAGGATTTCCGTCTTGATGCTGGGGCGTTTCGCCTTCGCATTGGGGTACTGCTTGCCGAGATACCGCTGCAGCTCAAACTGTTCCAGATAACCGTCGCCTTTCTCAGTGCGCCGGATAACGGCCCCGAACGGCGGGTTGGTCAGAACCAGGTCAAACCGCCCGCCGGTTAGGCCGGCGTTCTCGGCGGCAATGTTCTCCGGAAAATCCAGCGCGTCGTGCCCCACCACGTTGGTATGCCCGTCGTCGTGGATAATCATATTCATCTTGGCCACGCGCGCCAGTTCGTCATTCACCTCCAGACCAAAAAGGTTATGCTGAGCAAAGTCGTGCCAGTATCGTTCATGCTGGCGACTTTCGTTCACATCGCTCTCGTGATTCGGAAAACGGCGGTTTGCCTTGCGTCGCACGTGGTCCAGCGCGTACAGCAGGAACCCGCCGGAGCCGCAGGCCGGGTCCAGCACCAGGTCGGTGCGTCCTGGGTCCAGCACGGCCACGCAGAACGCAATCAGTTCTCGCGGCGTGAAATACTGCCCGAAATCGCCCTTGAAAAAGCCACCCATAAACTCTTCAAACGCCACCCCCTTGGTATCCAGTTCGGTACGGTCCAGCGAGATGCCCTCCAGATGCTCCACGCACTGCGCCAGTATCGCCGGCTCCACGTTGATGCGGTCGGTAAACACGTCCGGCTCAAGCCGCTTCTCATCGTCATAAAGTTGATTGATGCGCCTGGCCAGTCCGTCCGGCGTCTCACCGTCCCGCCGCTGGAAAGCGTAGGGTTGTTCATTCGCCCGGTTCAGGTCTTTCTCATCCCGGTGCTTGATGAACACCAGCTTGCAAAACTCGCCAAAGGCGGCGATGGGGCTGCGCCGTCCACCTTCCCAAAGCGTCTGGTGGCACTTGCGGATGGCCGCCCGCAGGTCTTCCCGGGGCACCGCGGCCAAATCCTGCCCGGCCCGGTTCTTGTAAAAACGCCACTCCGGCGGACTGCCGTAGCGCACCGGAATGTCGGTAACGCGATTCCGTTCCCGCTCGCCTGGCGCAAACCCGTCAAAGCGCAGCAGCCGGCGCGTCAGTCCGGCCACGGCGCCGCAGTAGGACGCCGCCAGCAGGTTGCGATTGCCCACGGCCTGCTCAATGGACTGGTCAAATTCAGCGTCGGATACGTCATCCTTTTTGCACTCAAATACAAAATAGGGAGATTTCAGTTCGTCATCGCAGTAAATCACCAAATCCGCATAGCGAGTCGGAGTGCGGTCGGGTAGAGTAACCTCAAATCGCATCCGCTCCGGCGGATACTCGTACTTGTAGATAAGCTCCCCCCACAGCTCGGCCCGAACTTTCTCCTCCGGGTCGCTCCACCGTTCCGAATGGTCGGCGGCAATATACCGGATGCGTTCAGTGCGCCCCTCGCCGGCAATCACGGCGTGGCCGTCGTCCAGCGCGCGGTCGAGATAAGTCTGGTGCGGGGTTGGTGCCATAGTTCCTGCCCTGCCTGTGTAGTGCCAACGATAATATCATCCCTCAAATAATGGCAATTACCTACCTAACTACACAAGCGGCCTTCGACTACACACCAACCGACCCATTGATTTCTGGCGCCCATGCTCACTACTGAGGGTGGCGACCCTCGCGGTATTGGGAGTGTCGGGTGACGCCGATGCGGGCCAGGTGCGAGGGCATTGACCGCCACAGACGTAGCAGTTCTCCGGCAGCTTGGGAAATGAGGACGACTTGGCAGACGGTGAGGTCATGGAGCCCACTCCAGCGGACGGGAATGACAGGCTAGCCAACCATTCCACACCCCAGCGCGGAGCTGCCGTCAGTGGCGGGAATGGTTGAAAACCGGTCGTCCGAAATGAGTGTTGGGATGCTATCCCCCACGTCAGCAGCGGAAGTATGCGGAGCTGACGACGGGCGGTACAATACAAGGACAGTCTTGTCACAAGGAGCATTCGATGTTCAGAGTATCCGCGCCTCCCAAACCGCAGACCCCCGGGCCAAGCAGGCCCACCCCTCCGGCCCCGCACGAAGGTCGGCAAGAGTAAATTCAAGGCCCGGCGACGGCGGCTCTCCCGGCTCGGCGCTTTCATTTGGGAGAAGTGGTGGAGAGTTTTCTGGGCCAGCCTCCTTTGGCTGGCCTTCCTGCGGTCGCTGACCGCTCGAGGGCTCAGCGGGGTGGAACTGGTAACCTCCGATGCCTACCAGGAGCTGAAGAACGCCATCGCCGCGGTGTTCGCCGTTGCCAGCTGGCAACGCTGCCGAACCCACTTCATGGCCAACCTGCTCACCCGCGTGCCCAAGCGTGCCCAACCTGGCGTGGCCACCCAGGACCTTCTCGCATGGTGCGCACCATCTACCAGCAACTGTCTCCTGCCGAGGTCCACGGCCAATTGGACCGAGTGGTGGAACAACTCCGGGAGCCCTTTGCCCAGGTGGCCGAGCTGCTGGCGGATGCCGCGCCGGACATCCTGGCCTTCACGGCCTTCCCAGTGGCCCACTGGCAGAAGCTGTGGTCCAACAACCCGCAGGAACGGCTGAACCGAGAGATCAGGCGCCGGAGAGCCGGCCCCCGAAAGGGGACGTGGTGGGCATCTTCCCCAACCGGCTGTCCGCGCGGCGCCTGGTGGGCGCGGTGCTGGCCGAGCAGCATGACGAGTGGGCCGAAGCCCACCGCTACCTCACCATCCCCAACGCCGTCGGCAACGAGGCACTGACGGAGCCCAACATGCTGGACGCAGCGGCCTGATCAACATCAAAAGGGATGACGCGCTTTTACACTACTTGTATGTTGCAGTAGCCCCGTGGATCGGCCGATCTGCGGGGCGGGCGAGAGGGGCGCGTCGTTCACTTCTGGGTGAGCCAGGCCACAATCCTGGACTGCACCGGCGTCAAGTTGGACACCCCTCCCGCCGTTCTGGTCGCTCCGAACGGATACAGGGGCTTTGAGGCCCGCATCTACAAGTGTGGAGGACACCAGGCATTATCCCACTGGGAGGGTAGCAAGCGGGAGGGTAGCAAGAAAATGACAATGGTAGCCGGCATTGACGTGGGCAATGCCAACCTGGACGTTTCGGTCTCGGGTGGCCCGGTGCTGCGTTTCGACAACACCGCAACAGGCATCACCAAGCTACGAAAACACCTTCAAGAGCACGACACCACCCTGGCCGTCTGTGAACCAACGGGCGGCTACGAACGGCTGCTGACCAGCCGGTTGCGCGAGACCGCTATTGCGGTGCACGTGGTCCACCCGGGCCGGGTGCGCCGCTTTCGCCAAAGCCTGCGGTTACGAGGCCAAGACCGACCCACTGGACGCCCAGGTACTCTCCCGCTACGGGGAGGTGTTTCCGGAGGCGGATACGTGGGAACCGGAGACCGACCCGCAGCGTGAAGAGTTGCGCGACCTGCTCAGGCGGCGGCGGCAATTTGTTGACCAGCGGGTCCAGGAGTTGGGGCGGCTGGACAAGGGCATTTCCGCCGCTATCGCCAAGTCCACCAGGCGCCACATTGCCTGGCTGGAGAAGGAGATCGCTCGGCTGGAGAAAGAATACCAGGCAGTCCTACAGGACAATGCCACGCTCGCCGACCGCGCCGCCCTCTACCGCACCGTGCCCGGCATCGGGCCGCTAACCGCGGCAACCCTGGTGGCTCACCTTCCCGAACTGGGCCACTGGGATAGCAAAGCTTTGACCTCCCTGGTGGGACTGGCGCCCTGGTCCCGAGACAGCGGCAAGAAGCGAGGGCATCGGGCTATCAGGGGTGACCGGGGACTGGTGCGGAGAGCGCTGTACATGTGCGCGTGGGCGGTCATCCGCCACGACAGCGAAATGCGTCGGTTTTATGATCGACTTCGTCAACGTGGGAAGCCGGGGAACGTTGCAGTGGTAGCGGTGATGCACAAGATACTGCTCCAGCTCAACGCGGTAGCTCGCAGAGGAACGCCGTGGGTGCCACAGGACGCGTGACCACAAGTCCTGACAATCCCCCAAAAAAGGCTTGACTTCGAACACGGATACTTGACGGGACACTACCAATTTCGTAATGACGCTACCTACTTGAATAATCCTACTGGTGGAGCCACAGGCTGGGCGGGGCGTTGGTGTCAATCATTGTTGGCTCCTGGAGATTGATGACGCTATTGGCCTGAGGTGTTCACTTGGGCTTCCAGCACGCGGTATGGCTGGCGGCAGTCAAGGTTTCGGTCTGTACTCGGGGCGATGAGAAGCGGGCGTCGGCGTGGCGCCGTTCTGTTGGAACGCTTGTGGGAGGCCAGGAGGGGGCTTCTGCGAGCGCGCCGGCGTGGCGCGAGGACGATGCCCCTGCCTGCCGGCGCGCTGGAGAGTTTGCAGTAATGGGTGCTGGTTACTCTCGTAGGTCGTGGACGGGGTAGAGTGCGAGTTGGGAATATGGTCGTTGCAAGCGGTAGCTGAGCTCGTGCTCGGCGGCGTGCATGATGTCGCCGTTGGTGGCATCGGCAAAGTCGTCGATGACTCGATTTATCAGGTCGCGTTGGTCCTCGGTGAAGACTCCCAGGTTGGGTTGACGGGCAGGCAGGATGGAGGCTTTAACCTCGGTATAGGTCATGGTGGTGCAGGCGTTGACGTCGCCGTCGTTGGTCATGTCGTTGATCAGCTGTGACAGGTTGCACGGAGTTGGACCGAAGCGGCTCTGCATGTAGTCGTCGCCGGTGATTGAGTGGCTGAGATGTCTGTTGGCGCGGGCGTCTGCGAAGTACATCAGGGCAGCGACGCGCTCCATTGAGCAGTCCGGGGAACTGGCGGCGATGTGGATGGCCAGCTCCCTCGACTTGTGTGGGTCGTAGATATTGTCCTGTTCCATGAGGGCATACTCCTTTGATGGCGTAGTGGTCGCCTTTGGTTTTTTGGGCGTTTCAGACGCGCTGGGCCGTAACCCCCGTTGATACGGGCAGCTATTTGCGCCGGAGTGGATTGGTCTTAGCCCCAATCCACCGAAAAGATGAGTGTCGCGGCGAGTTGAAGGGATAACAAGGTGCTCCTGTGCTTCTGGGATAATGGTTTTCGAGACAGGAAACCAACCAGAAACAGGGAGCACCCAATAAATGCTACCACGCAACCATCCCGACCGCATCCACGTCGCATTCGACGATCACCGCTTGGTGGCTAATGCCGGGCTGATCCTTCCCGCCACTTTGGCCCGGCACCTGGGCCTGCCCCAACTCGTCCAGCAGCGCCTCGACCTGGGCGATGCCCCAGGACCGGCCAACACCGGCGACAAGATGATGACCCTGGTTGCGTCTGCGCTGGCTGGCGGCGACTGCATTGACGACGCCGATGTGTTGCGCACCGAGGGGACCGCCCGGGTGCTCGGTTTCACGGCCAAGGCGCCATCTACCATCGGCACCTTCCTGCGCAGCTTCAGTTGGGGCCACGTGCGCCAACTGGACCGGGTGAGCCGGGAGCTGCTGGCCTGGGCCTGGTCGGCTGGGGCCGGACCCGGCGGCGCGCCCCTGACCATCGACCTGGACTCCACCATCTGCGAAACCTACGGACTGGCAAAGGAGGGTGCCCGCCACCATGGCTACACCGGCCAGCGGGGCTATCACCCGCTGCTGGCCGTGGCCGCCGGCACCGGCGACGTGCTGATGTCTCGGCTGCGCGAGGGCCGGGCCAACACCGTTCGGGGCGCCGCCCACTTCCTGCGTGAAACAGTGGGCCGGGTTCGCCATGCTGGGGCCAAAGGACAACTCACGGTGCGGGCCGACAGCGGCTTCTATGCCCACGCCTTGGTCGCGGTCTGCCGCGAAATGGATGTCCGCTTCTCCATCACCATCCGCCAGCACAAAAGCCTGCGGAATATCATCGAGGCCATACCCGAGACGGACTGGACGCCGATCCCCTACTGGATGGACGGTGCTGCCGCGGTGGCGGAGACCAGATACATCCCCTTCCAGAGTGAGCCCAACGCCGCACTGGTGCGGCTCATCGTCCGGCGGGTGCAGCCCACGCCCGGCTCCCAGCTGGCCCTCTTCGCCGCCTACAGCTATCACGGCTGCATCACCGACCGAGACGGGGAAACCCTGGAATTGGAGGCCGACCATCGGCGCCACGCCGAGATCGAGAACGCCATCCGAGACCTCAAGTACGGCGTGGGACTGAACCATCTCCCCTCAGGCCGCTTCGCCGCCAACGGAGTCTGGCTGGCCGTCCAAGTCATGGCGCACAATCTGGCCCGCTGGACAACTCGCATCGGTCTGGACGAGCAGCTGGGGACCACCAAGACCCTCCGGCGACGGTTCTGCTCTATCGCCGGACGGCTCACCCGCTCGGCGCGCCGCCTCACTTTGCATCTTCCCCAGCGCTGGCCCTGGGAAAACCAGTTCAGTCGCGCCCTGGCACGACTGCGCGCCATCCCACTCCCAGCCTGACGGCGCCCCGTCTGCCGCTGACCCGCCATCCGGCCCACTGAACGTACCCGCCAACTCGCGCCAAGTCAGTCCCCGAGGGGCGCCTCTGGCCTGCCCCCTACCGAATTCCGCCCGCCATGGCCACCGCGGGCCGCCATCATCGGGCCTGTGCGGCCACCTCACGCCGTCCTCATCACCATCTGTTGGAATCTGGCCTGGCCCGTTCGCCTTCCCCTACCCATCAGCTCTTGTGTCAACGCCAGCGCCAATCCCTTCGGTGGATTCGGGGTAAGGCAGCGTTCCAGCATGAGCAGGGAATTGCGGATGCGGAGAGGGGGCGGGGTCCTCGTCGGCGGCGTGGTCTTCGTCGGAGTGTTCGGGACAATCCGGTTCGCGATGTCCGTTTGCGTGGCGTCGTAGCGGCGTCAGGGACCGGCTTCATGGGAACAGAGGGCGAGCCAGGCTGTCACAGTGGCCTGCTCGCTTTCCGTCATGCTCAGGTCGTATTCGTACTTGACGGCATCGTGTTGGGTGGCGTAGTCGCACTTCTCGGCGTCGGTGTCGATTATGCCCAAGGCGATCCCCGTTAGTTGATCGGGTGTGCGGCTGCCCTTGCTGGAGTTGAAGGACCTGGTGGTGGGATTAAGGTTGTCCGGCTCGGTGGCAAAGTCGTTCTTCATAGCGTCGGACCAATTGCAGCCGCCGGAGACGTGGGCGCCGAGAAGCGAGACATGGTGGTCGAGGGTTATGTCGGTGGCGGTCACGGCGTCCGATGGCAGGGTCCAGGTCGGGGTCGCAGCGGGATCCGGGTCGGGGTAATCGCCCCAGTCATCCCGGTCGTAGTGATCGGGTGCATATGCTGCGTCAGAAATCTGTGCGGCCGTGACCAGGGATGACCATTCGCTCCAGGTGGCGGCGCCGAACCGCTGGTTGCCGGCCCCGACAATGACCAAATATGTTTGGTCTGGCGGCAGATACTTGATTGTGTAGTCGGTGTTCCGCTTGGTGTCGGCGAAGTGGAACGCTTCCAGCCAGTCGCCAGCTGCACGGGCCGTCGCCACCTCGGCAGCATGTGCCCACCCGACACGGTGAACGGGAGCGTCGTCATCGTCCCAGCTGACCAGCATGTGGCCGTCCTGGGTATTGGACACGGCAACGTCGGTGGGCTTGGGCTGCGATTGGGCGTTGGCTGCCGCGAGCGCGATAGCTACAACGAACAGGAGAGCCGTCATCAAGGCGGCTGTTCTCACGAATCTGGGCATCCTGGTGCTCCTCAGAGAAGGGTCGTACGAGCATACGCGGGCCGCGTCGCGCCGGCTTAGCGGATCACGACAGTTTCAGGGGTGTTCAGAAGTCGTCCGTGTCGCCGGTGGCGGGTTAGGGATCGGCGTCCACGCGATCGGGGCAGTCTATGGCCGTGATGTCGCAGAAACGGCACTCTGACGCGCTGGCGGTGGTCGGAGGGGGTTCACAGCGGCGACCCGCTGTATGAGGCTCACCAGGCGGCGTACGAACCCCTGGTCGATGACGGCCTGGGGAACTCGTTCGGTGCGATCGGTGTAGATGATCTCGCCGGCGAGGATGGCCGAGTGCCCGCGGAGTTGAAAGGCGTTCTGGTTCTCGACGCGTACTTCGTAGCCGCTCTGGATCCACCGGTCTCGGTGTTCGTTTAGTAGCGCGGTATGGCGGGCAAGCCAGTCGGCCTGGTTGAAGTCGGAGGGCTTACGACTCCAGCCTTGGTGGCGCGCTTTGAACCAGATGGCCCACTCGCAGTTGCTTTCGCCGGTAAAGAGGCGGGAGAGCCAGGTGGTCCAGATGTAGGGGAAATCGCGTTGAGTCGGCACGTTGGGAACTCGCGGCGTCGGTCGTTGGGGATTACCACGAATCTAGTGGTCGGCCGGGGCCGACCACTATGGGCGCGTGTTATCAATTAGTGTTTGGTGACGATGGCAGGCAACCACGCGGCGAATCTGTGGCTCAAGTTGGACGTGAGGTCGCTGCTTGAGGCCGCAATGGCCGCGCTGCGGTTGGGCGTGCTGAACCCGCTTGCGCGCCGGGTGTGCGCGTTGGGGGGTGAGGCGTGCTGACGGGCGATTCACGGCCAGGCTTGGATGAGGTTTGTTCCGCGGGCCGGGTGCTTGGGAGCGCCGTCTTGATTCTTGCCGAGGCAGTGCAGCGGTTTTCCTGACGCTTTCAGCAGCTGTTCCACTTCGGCAGCACGTTTGGCGAATGCGGGTTTGTTGGAAACCCTGCCCCAGGCGCCGATGATTCTGTCGGCCTCCTGGACCACCTCGGATATGGCGCGGTCGTTGTCCGGACCGACCGGGTCGGTGCGTAGTTGGCGTATCGCTCTGTTTAGGCTTGTCCGGTCGGGCGACCGGTACGCGAACAGGTCCAGCTCAGTGAGGGTGTGGTATCCATTTTGCTGGGCCAGCCTGATGAGGTTTTTCCTGGTGCCGTTAGGCTTGACGATGAGGTCTTGGTCCTCGTGAATAGTGGCAGGGTTGAGCATGACCACCGCCAGATGGCCGGCGTTGGGCTTGTGGTTTGGGTCGGAGATCTCTACCGTGAGTCGGTAGCGGTATGGTCCGAATGCCTCGGGGTACCTGGTGATGTCCATGGCGTGGCTCGATGTCGAGAAGATGTTTGCGATACTGGGAGAGGCTGCGCCGTGTGGCTGCGGAACTGGCAATGCCGCGGAATCGAGGTCGGGAGTACGAAGCCGTAACAGTTGGGCCGCACGTGACGAGTTGACGCGAAACCGGCCGCCCCGTTGGTCGGTGGCGGCCGGCCCGTCGTCGTCGGTCGGCGACATTTCCATTGTGCCCGAGGTGGGAATGGTCTCGCCACTGGTCAGTGTCACTAAGGTCGTGATGTCATCTGAGCTTACGTTGCGTTGAGGGCAAATTTGCGTAGCGCCGCCCGCAATTGACGCGACGGGTTTGCCGAGCTGTACCCGCCGTTCACGCGCCACGAGTCTGATTCCAACCAGGGCGTGTTGGCCTCCGCCAGGCGGACTAGTTCGTCGTGCGCGACGAGGTACCAGATGCCGTCTTGGTCGGGAAACGCCACGTACAGGTTCATCCCGATTTCGTCTTTCTGGATGCGCGGCCTGCCGGGGCAGCGTACGATGATGTTCATAGCCCCATCTCTCTGTCGTGCGGTGAGGTAGTTGCCCCGCCATTCGACAGGAGGTGGTGAGCACGAGTAGCCGGACGCGGTAAGCGCCCGCTGGGCTTCGGCTAGGTTGGGATGCCGCCAGTACTCGGACTCGGCCAGGGGCGGTTCCGGTCTTGTCCCGGTGGTGGTTCGGGTCCGCGCCGGGGGAGCCGGTGCTGTGCGGGCTTGCCTTGTGGGTTCGGCCGCAGGTTTCGGCCGTTCTTCGATGGTGTACGGTCGCAGCTGTTCCAGCAGCACGGGAGCGGGGTTGGTGCTGGAGTATCCCCCGTGGTCCTGCCAGGACGACGTGTTCAGCCAGTTGGTGGTCTGTCCGACCAGCTCAACGAGTGTGTCGTGGGGAACGAGGTACCACGTCCCCTTGCAGGGGAAGTTCATCCACAGGTCCTGCCCGGCGTACTTGCGGTCGATGGTGAGGCGGGCTTTCAGCTGGACCTTGAGCGTGGTGGCCCCGTCAAAGTGGTAGGCGAGGAAGTCGGCGCCTTGCCAGTCGTCGGTGAGTTTGATGCAGTTGAAGCCGTAGTCGGCCAGCAGGGCGGCGGACTTCTGGAAATTGTAGATTTCCTTCTGTCGGCCGTTGAGGTCGTCTGGGTTGATGCGCTGGAACATGGTCGCCTCCCGGTGAAGGCGCAGTATGGCCGTCACCACTGGAGCCGGCAAACTTGCTGCGTCGCCGGTGGCCTTGGTTGGGGCGCTCGTCCAGAAGTTTGCGGTAGTCGGTTCCGCTGGATGCTGTTGTTCGTCCGCGCGGTTCCGGGCAGTCAGCGGAGGCGATGCCGCATAAGCGGCAGTCCTGGACGCCGGGCACGCATTCGGGTGGTGATGCGGCCGCCAGTCGTTAGATTGCTGATGCAAGATTGATGGGCTTTTGCTGTCGGATTATCGGTTCGCTAGCAATTCTAAAATCTGGCCGAGATGCCCGACATGTGCTTGTAGCGCACGGACATTGTCAAGCAACTCCTGGATTCCATCTTCGGTCAATTCTACGGTTTCGCCGTTGTGTTCGATTTGGAGACGCGAGCCTTGGTCTGTGTCCCGGCCGCTGTTGTCGCCTCCGATTGTCACAACTCTCAAGCCCACCCGCACCAATTGGCCATGGGCAAGCGCATTCCGTTTCGCGTGAACATTGTCAAACGCATCCATGATGGCGTCGATACACTCCTCCATCGCTTGCTCTACATTCGCCGATTTTGCCGACGCTGATTCTACAATCGCCTTCTTGTGTTTCGTTAGGCGTTCAATATCGGTTGACAGATGGCTGCCAGGCTTATGACCGGGCAAGTTCACCATCATCGCTCGCAGGTTGTTCTCTGCCAGCGCGTAGCCCAACACAATCTCTCCGGCCGCGTTGACCACGTTCACGCTAACAGCCGAAACGAGGTTCGGCGGACGGGTCAAGAACGCCTTTGACTTGAACTCCATGTTCAACTCTATCTTGCGAATACATGGGGTAGTAATTCCCGTGTCCACGTCGCAACTAGCACAGAGGTAGTGGCAATCCTCGCTGGGGTGGTCGTCGGGACCGGCGTTGCATTTGATGTGCTCTGTGTTCCACCCACACGATGGGCAAAAATCGGGACCATCCAGACTCTCTGAAAAGTCTATGCCGAATGTGTGGAAACGATATTCCACACGGTGAGCCATTCCATCATCGGTTTCGTAGATGGTCATGTGGACGTTCTGACACAGTTGATTGGAGGCAAATATTTGCTCCAATTTCGCCGCCAGATCCTGGCTGTTCACGCGGTCCTCTTCCTCATAGGATGAGAACGCGACCCAATTGAATCGGTCTCCTTCCGCCCCACGCTCCACGCTGTCGGCGTTAGCGTAATTTCCAGGCGCCATGTACGTATCCGGAGCGGATGAATTTGGCCCATAAGGATGGGATTTGAGCCCGTTGGCGTCATCCAACATAGTAAGGATGGTTTTTTTGGTTACGCGCATCGTCATTGTCATTTTTGGTTCCTCGAATCAGTATCGTCGTTTCAGTTACTCATTGTCGGATGGCTAGCAGCTCGTCCGAGGATTGCGCACGGGGCCTGGATGTGGTCGGGATTGATGAACCGGCACGCTGCCGCGACGAGTGGGGATTGCACCGGCAAACGCCCGATGGTGGGATTACCGGATGGCCGGCCCTTGCTCCTGGCCTATCCACTCAAGCGGAACATCTGAATCAGGTTATGCCCCGTGCAGATTATCGACCAGTCGCCGTTGAGCTTGTCCACACCAGGTAGCGGAAACCGCCGAAGTCCCCGGTCCTCCTTGATTGTGCCAAACACCGGCTACATCGGCTCCAATCGCAGCGCGCATCCCTTCCGACCACGCTGGGTCGGCAGCTTGCGACGCATCCGGTTCCTGGTCCACGAACTCATTACACGACCTTTTGAGTAGGAAATGGGCCGTTGAATCGGGCTGTGACCGTTTTGGGGGACGGTCATTCGACGTTGACACCGGCGCCGCGGAGACGCGATACGGGACACGGTCGGGAGGCTCTTTCGAACGGATGAAATGGGCAACATTGTTGGTTGTTCACAGTCGGCGTTGCTGTTTCGGCGGTGGCTGATTAACGACAATTAGTCCTGCCGGTCGCATTGCCTCATATCAAATGTTACTGAACATCGGTCGTACAAGGTCTCTTGGCGGAGCCAGCCACGAAGTGGAGCTAATTGTCCGGGCGCCGTTCCGGCGCCCTCCCTTTACTGATACCCCATCTGGTTCGCCCAATTGTCATTACGTAAAGCCGCCCACGCGGGGATTCTCCAGGATGTCCAAGGAACGTAGATCCCGCAGCCTTGCCGTTTCGCCGCCAACGCCGCCTGGCTGACGGTCCAGGTGATGGCGCATAACCTGGCCCGCTGGGCAGCGCGCATCGGTCTGGGCGAGCAGGTGGTGACCACCAAGACCCTCCGGCGGCGGTTCTTCTCGATCGCCGGACGGCTCACCCGCTCGGCTCACCTGCTCGGCACGCCGGTTGACCCTGCATCTTCCGGAACGCCGGCCTTGGGCGGAGAAGTTCAGCCGCGCCCTCGCCCGGCTGCAAGCGATTCCACTTCGAACGGGCTCCCCTGACCAAGACCCTGCCGGTCAGCCGCGCTCGAAACACCCCCCATCACTTTGGGATCGGTCCATATCAGCGTCAAGATACAAGACCCTGCGGATGTCTCGCTTTGCTCGAAACGACAGCAGGTGATAGACGACAATTAGTCCTGCCGGTAGCGACGACTATTCTTGCCGGTCGAGATGGGCAATCATCCAGACCTCCGGCGAGCGCTTGCGCGGGACACCGGTTGTGCAGATACACGGTGAGAGCGAACTCTATTGATACCCACCATGGTTCGCCCAATGGGTCATTACGTAAACCGGGTGGCGGACGCGCTGCTGAAGGCAACAAGCTAGGCTTTACGCAATTCAAGCGGCGTAGGCAAGGGAATCTACAAGTCGGTGGTACAGTGCGACCGGGAGTTCCTGAATGTCGGGGTCAGCGACCGACAGTGAGAAACCTTCCGACGCCAGCCACAGGTGGCGACGCGCCAGGGCGATGGCATCCACGAAGGTCGGCGACGGTTTGTCGTACCAAGCGGCCTTGCGCTGGGTCATGGGGCGCCGTTTCTGCAACGCGTGGGCGGCCAGGGTGGTCCAGGAGCAGAGTCCCAGTAGGGCGGGCGTGGTGCGGGCGATGGCGAGATCGGACCACTGGCGTTGTGTCTCCACACCCAGATGGGTTCGTACCTCGTGGAAGGTGACCTCCAGTTGCCAGTGCAGTACAAACCATTCCAGGATCTGGGTCGGGTCCGCCGCCGGGTCGGTACAGAGCAGGGCCTGAGTGGCGAAGGAGCCCTGGGGGTCTCGGATCAGCACCCAGCGAATGAGGACGGGGGGCTTGCCGGAGCGGTACCAGACCGCCGTCTGGGAAGTGAGTTCCACGGCGCGGGTGATGCCGTCGTACCAGGCCACCGCGGCGCTGGCCCAAGTTACATCCGTCTGCTCAAGGAAAACTTTCAGCGGCGGCCGCCGCGGGCCCTTCAATGGCGGGCGACCGTTCTGGCCAGGTTGACGGGGTGGCGCTGGCGCATACAGGGCGGCGTCCAGACGCAATCTGGCGATCAGGGTAACGGGTTCACGGAGGGACTGGCAGCAGTGGAGCAGATCCAGCACGGCATAGCTGTTGTCGCCCACCAGCACCAGGGGTCGGTGGGGCAGCCAGCGTGGTTCGGCAGGCTCACCATGAGCGGGGTTGCATGACCATCTGGGGGGCCCAGTCGGTGAGCTTCTGGTGCTGGCGTCCCTGCTGTTGGTAGTAACGGGTCGAAGGCGCCAGCACCGTGAGCACCGGCAAGGCCCAATGGCGTCCGGCCCAGGGCACGTGGCCCAGCCACATCAGGGAGATCCAGCGCAGGCCGCTGGCCTTGACCACCTGAGACCGGCTGGAACGCACCGGGTCGCGGTAGATGGCCCGCGCCCTGATCTGGGCGCCGCGACGCCGTTCCAGGGTCTCGTCGATGCCGAAGATCAGTGGGCCGTCGCCACCATCCAGGTGCTGGAGCAGCAGCACCAGCAGGATGCGCGCTGCCTGGCGGGACGACCACACCGCCCGATTGAGCACCTCGTGGTAGCGGGCGTAGTCGCGCTGGTCGCTGCGGCCCATGACGCGCAGTGCCGCCGCCACGGTGCGTTGGCCCGGGGTCAGGATCGCGCCGATCAGCAGCAGTTGGGCTTTCCGCCAGGTTGGGCTCGTAAACAGCGTTGCGAAGGGAACGAGCAGGGCTACAATGGCATCGGGCAGGGTGAGCATGGCTGGGCCTTTCCGTTGAAAGTGGGGTCAGGCCAGCTTACCCTGTCTTTATACTTTTTCTAAATTATGCGTAAAGCCTAGCTTGGATCTGGCAGCACGCAGGGCTCGGTCGATCCGTTCCATTTCCGCGCCCGGATTTTTGGCCCAGGCCGTCGACCATACTCTGTGGATCCGCCATCCCAAGCCTTCCAGAACCTGTTGACGCTGCCAGTCACGATCCCCAGCGGGACGTGTTCGGCTTCCTGCTATTCCTCGGCATCGCCAGCGCCGCGATCAGCCTGATCATCCAGAGGCTGCCCCACGATGTTGCCCCGGTTGCAACCAAGCCCCACCCTGACCCAGCAGGACACGCAACGCAGCCTGCGGCTGATGAGCTGGGACGGGGTATTGGCCAGCGCCATTTTCAGCCTGGAGAGCGGCGGCTTCATGGCGGTATTATTGAAAAGGCCGAGCCTTTTCAATAATACTTGACCTCCGCAAACGGAACCCCCGCGGGTCACGGGAGCATGCTGTGAACACTGAGAAAGACGACACGGTCGCACAATCGCAACGGCCAACCCCAAACCTGGCGAGACGCATTGAGGGGCACATCCAGAGCAAAACGCTGGCGGGGCTCATGCAATTGGTGCCGCTGCTGGTCACGGTCTTCCTGATCGCGTTCATCGTCGGCCACGTCGATAGCTTTGTGAGGCCCCTGCCCTACATCTCCGGCCGGCCCTGGGATTTCCCCGGTATCGGCCTGATCGCCATCATCGTCATTTTCTATCTCGTTGGGCTGCTGATTTCCACCGCAGTTGGGCGACGTATCATGGGGTGGAAAAGCGCGGTGCTCCGTCATATCCCCGTTATCAAAACCATATTCGGAGCCACCGAGCAGATGACCACGCTGATGGCCTCCGACTTTCATTTCAGCCGCGTGGTGTTCCTGGAGTGGCCCCGAGAGGGAATGGTGGCCATGGGATTCATGACCGGCCGTGCCTATTCGCAGAGCGGCGACCATTCGTTGGCCATCGTGTACATACCCACCGTGCCCAACCCGACGTCGGGGAACATGGCCTTCGTCAATGAAGACGACCTTCTGGAGACCGACATCACCGTAGAGGATGCTGTCAAGCTGATGTTGTCCGGCGGGATCATTCTGCCGGACAACATGGCCTTCGCGCGGCTGCCGCGCGAGGCGGGGGAAGACGAGTTCATCGGCCGCTTTGAAACCCACCCCGAATGAGCGAGATTCGACTGGAGGCAGCCCAAGCGATTCGTTTCCAGCGCCTTCCGGAAATCTCCGCGGCCGCCCTGCGTTGCACCAAATGGCGTGCAGCATCAGACTGCGATGTGCCGCCTCCAACCGCGAGGAGCTGCGGAGTCCCATCTCCCCCATTGGGAGCGAAACACAACAATCTTGCCAGCATTCATCTAACGGCAACCCGGAGCGGAATCGTCGAGAAAGCATCTGCACCTGAAATAGTCGTCGTGCATGTTCATACACTCGATATACACCTGTGGCGTTGGCGCCAGAGGTGGCACTGGCGTCGGGGTCAGCGTTGGCGCCGGAGTCGGCGATTGTTCACGTTGTAACACCCTATCACATTCACCTTCAAGGTAAGTGTCCTGACGAGGAACGCCTATCTTTGGCAGGTCAAGTGAACACCAAGCAAGCCACGTCTTGTCGGTGGATGGGTAGCTGTAGACCGTAGTCGCAGTCCCAGCAAATACGCACGGTTCTACCAATCCCTGAACATAATTGCGCTTCAGGTCAGAGAATCCACTGCATTGCCTAACTGGCAACACCATGCCATCAATATAGAGTTTCGCCTCTGTGGCATTCATTTTGACAGAATGAGGTGTGCTGGGCACACCTGGCGCACGCGGTGCCGCCGCCAAGGACAGCGATGACCAAAGATACCCACAGATTAGTGAGGATGGCGTTACGCATATTTCGGAACCACCGAAGTAACGGTGTCGCCTTGGTTCGACGGATCATAAAAAATGATGGCAGGCAGCTGCTGATAGACGACACTTAGTCCTGCCGGCCTGTTGCCTCATTCAGAAATGTTACCGAAAAATCAGCACTTTGGCACCCGCGGCCAGGGCCATTTGGCACCCGCGCCAAAGCATCCGTAGAGATGATTTGTCCGTGCGCCGTGCCGTCGTCCTCAGTCTTATTGATACCCACCGTGATTCGCATAATTGTCATTATGTAACCCCGATTTCCCAAGCATTCCGGCCGCAAACTCACATCGTACGTTTGAAGTGGCCCCAATGGGATCGCGGCAAAGGTGACTGAACGGGCGTATACGCATACTCAGCACATCGCGGGTGTCAGTCATCCGGCTCGAACACGATCTCGGGCACCACCACTTCCCAACTGTCGCAGCGCAGGCCATCCCGGTAATCGGGGTCGGAACGTTCGCGGTCCCATGCCACGATTGCCATCACCGTTGCGAATGCACAACGCACACCGGCCGGAACCCTGAAGCCCCTCGCCAGTTGGCCCACGACCGTACCGCTCCGGTCCAGCAACTCCCAACGATCTGCCCCCATACGCGCCTGAAGCGGGTCACCGGGCGAGAGCGCCGCGATGGCGGCATGCACTGGATGCTCCTGCCCCCGGTAACCGCCGAAGCTCAGAAACACGTCGCGCAAGCTGAGCCGCTGATAACGCCGGACCAACTCCGGTGCGGGTCGCGGGAGCGCCACGGGTTCACGCCGGAGCAATGCCGAGGAGGTGTTCAGCGAAGCATCCTGGAACCGATGCCTGCCCGGTAAGCGCATCAGCGCCAGCGTCTGCCTAGCTCGGGTCATGGCCACGTAGTACAGGCGCCGCGGCGCGTCGGCGTCCTCGTCGCCCCCCACCCTATCCCAGCCGCCGTCCAGCACGACGACGTGGTCAAACTCCAGCCCCTTGGCCCGGTGGGCGGTGAGCAACAGCAATCCGCGCTGGCGGCGGCGCACCTCCCGCCCCCACTCGGCCAGCCATTCGATGAAGCTGTCCACCGGAGTCTCAGCGCCGCCGGTCTCCAGCGCGTATTCGGCCACCCCTTCCCGCAACAGCTCAACCCAGGGATCAGGCGCCTGGTTGGCCAGCCACTCCTCAATGTCGCCGTTCGACACCAACCAGGAGTTTCGTCCTCGCAGCCAACTCACCAGCGCTCGGGTCTCTCGCAGATGCCAGACGCCCGTGAATTCCTCATTGGCCAGTTGCACCGGAATATCTTCCAGTTCACAGAGGCTGCGCACCGGGTCCAGATAACTCCACTCGCGCGCGATCACCGCGCAGGTTGACCAATCCCAGTTCGGATCGATCGCCGACAACCGCCGCAACTCGGCCACGGCCGTCTGCGCCTGTGAGATTGGGTTGTCGCCAGCCGGCAGGATTTGCACGCGACCTCGGGCCACCGGGTCAAGCAAGGTCCAGGACCCGCCGGGCGGGTCCTGCGCCCGCGCCCGGTTGATGGCGATGGGATGCCCCCCCTTCATTCGCTGCCCCGCCGGCTCGATCACCGCGTTAGCCACCGCGATGATGTTTCCGGTGGACCGGTAGTTGTCGGTCAGATAGGCCGGCCTGGCCCCATAGTCGGTCTCAAACCTGCGGATGAACTCCGTGGACGAGCCGTTGAAGGCGTAGATGTTCTGGTCGTCGTCGCCCACCGCGAAGAGACTGAGTTTGTCGTCGGCTTCAGACTTGGTTCTGCCAGCCAGGGCGGAAATCATTTCGTACTGCTCGGGTCCGATGTCCTGGTACTCGTCGACCAGTATCCAGCGGAAACCGGCCAGCAGCCGTTCCCGATACTCGTCCGCTTCATCGGGCGGCAAGCCCTCTCCCCGCAGTAACGCCACCGCCTGCTGGATCACTTCCTGGAAGTCGCCCTGCTCCAGTCGGTTGGCACGCCCGGCGAAACTGGCGCCCACCAGTCGCATGGCCAGCGCATGGCAGGTGAGCACCGTCACCCCGCGGGCGTCGTCGCCGATGAGGTCGCTCAGACGACGCCGGATCTCCACCGCCGCGTGGCGGTTGTAGGCCAATGCCAGGATGCCCCGGGGGTTTTCCCGCCTCACCCGGATCAGGTACGCAATGCGGTGCACCAGCACCCTGGTCTTCCCCGAACCGGGTCCGGCCAGGATCAGCACGTTGGTCTGCTCCCGGTCGTCGGCGACGATACGGCGCTGTATCGGATTGTTCAGGCCCTCCACGATGGCTCGCCACGACTCGGGTGTGGTCTGCCGCGACGTCTCCTGGTCGCGGCCCGGCAGCCAACGCTCCAGGAACTCCGCCTCGGTCAGGCTGAAATAGTCCATGGCCAGACCCAGATGGTCGGCCGTCTGCCTCAGGCCATGCTGGGCGTATTCCGCCATCACGTGGATCTGCCGGATCTGTTCGTCGTAGTGCAGCTGGAGGGATGCGAAATCCGCCCGGGCGAAACCCCGCTGTTCCGGCTTCAGGAGGATGGTCATGGCCGGCCGAAACACCGCCAGTCCCTTGTTCAACCTGACGACCTCCTGCTCGTGCAGCCACAGCAGGGCCCGGTCCGTCAATCGGTCGGGATGCCTGATCTGGCTCTTCAGGACCAGATCAGACTTGACCGCCGCCAGCAGCTTGCCCATGGTGGTTTCAGCCAGCAGGTCGGTGCCCCGACTGTCCTGGGGCAGGGCGGAAAGCAGATGGTCCAGCAGCAGGCCCGCCGCGGTGCGGCGCAGCTCCGCCGTTTTCCCCAACGCTCCCCACTCCCGCTGCAGCGTCACCTGCACCGTCTCCCGGTCCCGACCGCGCAGTCCCAGGCTTCCTCCCCCACCACCCTCACCACGCCCGTCGGCGGCGATGCTGCGCACGATTCCCCTGAGGAGTTCCGGCAGCGCGTGAGCATGACCCTCATCCTTGAGCTCCTGGGTGGCCTGACGGAGATGCAACGCGGACGTTTCACCCTTTGCCATGTCTGGGGCCTTCTCCCGCATCAGGTCGATCAGGCTCTCCTCCAGCGCCGCAGCCTCCTGGAAGCGTCTCCGCGAGCCACGCGCCACTCCCGCATGAACGAAGGCGGTGAGCGCGGTGTCGTTGCTGGCAATGCCCATTGCCTCCAGGTCGTAGAGCGCTTTCCGCACTTCCTCGGGAGTGAGACCCGATACGGCCATCAGCTCATCGGTGGATATTCCCTCGTCCGCATCCGCCTCAAACAGCGACTGGCAGATGGTCAGCAACTGTTTCCGGTACTGATTCGTGATATCCGCCCTCACCAGCCGCGCCTCCGCCTCGTCGGTTGACCCGACCCGCAGCGACGAGGGGAACACCTGCACCCGGTTCTCCTCCCGGGTGAGCAGCTCCGTCTCCTCCAGCCACGCCACCGCCGTGCGCACCCGCGTGTCGTCGGTGGCGGAGTCCCGCTCGAAGGCTCCCTCATCGTCCTCGCGAAGGATCTCGCCGGCGGTGGCCACCACCTCCCCGTTCAGCCGCTTCCTGCGGTTCAGATTGCGCAGCGCCCGCAGCACCCCGTGAATCTCCTGCCGCGTCAGTCTGGAACGGGCCGACATCCCGAACTGGCGCTCCACGTCGTCCTGGGCGTAGAGCAGCACGCAGCGGGCCGCCTGCTGGTCCCGGCCCGCTCTTCCCGCCTCCTGCAGGTAGTTCTCCAGGGATCCGGGAATGTCGGCGTGGATCACGAGGCGCACGTCCGGCTTGTCAATGCCCATGCCGAAGGCGTTGGTGGCGACGATGGCACGCAGGTCGCCGCGGATGAAACTCTGCTGGACGTTTTTCTTGGTCTCCGGCGGCAGTCCCGCGTGGAAATAGTCCGCCGTTACGCCCTTCTCCTGCAGGAACTGCGCCACCTCTGCGCTGTGCCGCCGCGTGGCGCAGTAGACGATGGCTCCGCCCGGCACATGCTCCGGCAGGTCCTCCTGCAGTATCTGGTAAATATCGTCGAACTTCGCCGAGCCGCGGGTCGGCACCACCACGAAGTCCAGGTTGGTGCGCCGGGTGCCACCGTCGAAGACCCTGAGTTCAATGCCCAGCTCTTGACGGAAATAGTCGGTGATTTCGTCCTTCACGTCAGGCTTGGCGGTGGCGGTCAGGCATAAGAACCTGTCTACGATCTCTGAAATAGGTTAAGCTGAGACTATTATCAGGGGAGGGGTAATCATGTCTCATTCCTATCCCAGCGACATCAGCCGGGAGCAATTCGTCCGGATTCTGCCGACGTTGGAGTCGGCCCGACGCCGGACCAAGCCCCGCACCGTGGACTTGTATGACGTTTTCTGCGGCGTGCTGTACCTCTTGAAAAGCGGGTGCCAGTGGCGAATGCTGCCCGCGGACTTCCCCAATTGGCGTACTTGCTACCAGTATTTCCGGCAATGGAGCGAGCGGCCTGGCCCGGGTCAGGATTCCATTCTGGAGCAAGTCCTAAAAAAAATCGGTTGGCGCGGCCCGACAAAGCAATGGACGGAAAGAGCAGACCAGCTTCTGTATCGTGGACTCCCAGAGCGTCAAGAACACGGACACCGCTGGGCACAAGGGCTATGACGCAGGCAAGAAGGTGTCGGGAATCAAGCGTCATATCGCGGTGGACACGCAAGGATTGCCCCATGCGATACACGTGACTACCGCCGACGTCACCGACCGGGCCGGGGCTTTGGCGATGTTTGACCGGCGCCGAGACGGCCTCAGTCAAGTGCAGAACGTGCTGGTGGACGGGGGTTACACCGGAAAGCCCTTTGCCACTGCGGTGCAAGGCCTGTTGGGAGCCGCGGTGGAAGTGGTGAAACGCAACGAACTGCACACCTTCGTGGTGCTTCCAAAGCGATGGGTGGTGGAGCGGTCTTTCGCCCGGCTGGAAAAGTGCCGCCGACTCTGGAAGAACTGCGAAAGGAAGCTCAATACCAGCCTGCAGATGGTGGTGCTTGCCTTCACGGTGCTAATCCTAAAAAGATTGTAGACAGGTTCTAAGACCGGCGGCACCGGATCGTCTCCCGCCTTCTCGCGGATGAAGCGTCCCACGTAACGGTAATCGGGTCGGAAGTCGTGGCCCCACCTGGAGAGGCAGTGGGCCTCGTCCAACACCCAGGATCCGATCTCCCGCTGGTCCAGGACTCGCCGCAGGGACACGCTCCGCAGTTGCTCCGGTGAGATGATCAGGATACCGGCGTCGCCCAGGCGCACCCGCTCCAGCGCATTGGCCCGCTCCGGCATGGACAGGAGCCCGTTGACGGTGACGCACGAGCCGATGCCGCGGGACTCCAGACCCGCCACCTGATCGGCCATCAGGGCCACCAGCGGCGAGATCACCACCGTCAGGGCTCCGGTCTTGTCGTAGCGCGACAGCGCCGGCAGCTGGTAGCACAGCGACTTGCCAGCGCCGGTGGGCAGAATCCCCAGCACGTGTTCTCCGGCCATGGCCGCCTCGACGATGTCTCGCTGCAGAGGCTGCCCAGCCTCGCCCACCGGCTCGGGTCGGAAGTCGTCAAAGCCGAACCAACGGGTAAGTTCCCGGCGGACGTCGTGTCGTTCCTGGCACCAGTCGCAGTCGGAATCGCTACAGGCGTTATCCCGCAGCCGGCGAACCAGCCGGCCAGCCCCGGGGAACTGATGTCGCACCCAGGGCGGCATCACCGAACTGCCCCCAGCCACCGACAGCCACGCCAGCGCGTAGGCGAGTTCCCAGCCCTGCTGCGCCGCATCCGTCACAGCCGTCCTGGCCTGGGTAAGGCAGGAGTTGTCCGCCAGGCACCGGTGAATGGCATCCTGAGCCTCGGTGTCGGATGGCTTTGGCGATTGCCGCATCGCCGAGAAAAACCGGTCGAACCCCGCGCCGTCTTGCGCGGTTGTGAGCCAGTGCCACGCCGCGAGCAGCTCGGGTCGCGCATCGCGGAAAGCCTTTTGTTGGTTGTCGAACACCTCCAGCACCAGCCTGGCGTCCAGTTCGGGATCATTCAGACGGCCCCGTATCAATGATCCGTCCTGATAGTGCTTGACCAGGTGGTGATACGGATTGCGGGGGAAGGCCAGCGGGTTGAGCCGGAGCGTGTCCACCGCCGGCAGATCCAGCAGGCGCAGGCGGGGATTGGCAGCCTGCAGACGAGGCAAGTCGAAGCCGATCACGTTGTGCCCCAGCACAAAGTCCGCGCCGTCAGCCAGGTCGTCCAGCCTGGCCAACGCCGGCGCCGGATTGTTGCCCACCCTGGGAATGACCAGGGATTGACCGGTGTCCGGCCGCACACCGGCCAGGGCGTGGATGCGCTCATCCGCCCTGCCAACTTCCAGATCCAGCGACAGACAGCGCGCCAGCACGTTAGCTCTGTCCCCCGACACGGCAGCGGAGTTTGCCCCTGGCGGTTTCGCGCTCCTCATCGTCACGCCATCATCCGTTTCCCATCAAACGGGGTGCCCCTATCGGCTCTGGCTGCCCAGCCGCAGCCACGCAATGCCGTCCACCGCCTCGAAATGTCGGTCCGCCGACACCAGATCGGCCCCCGTTTCCATGGCATGGGCCGCGATCCACACGTCGTTGGTCGGGATGGGGTTGCCCTTCGCCCTGAGCGCCGCCGCGATCCTGGAGTACCGATCGGCGCTTATGGGGCCAACCGGCACGAAGGACACGTAGGGGCTGTCCAGGAAGGACCTCAGGTCAGCGACGTTTCTGTCAAACCGGGATCCGTTCCGAAATCCGTACAGCAACTCGCCGATGACCACGGCCGACATCAGGCCCTCGGTGGCATCGCGCACCACCGCCGCGGTCTGGTCGTCGCCTCTCATCAGCCTTGAGTAGGCGTTGGAGTCCAGCAGGCCCCTCACTGCCAGGAGGCCTCGTCGATAACCTCAAATCCCTCAAGGACAGCATCCAACTCGGCGGCTTCATCATCGCTCCACGAGCCAATCAAATGATCCAGTGACGAGCCAACGGTATCCGCCTTTTGGGCCGGATCAGCCAGGCCGGCTCCCTTGCGCAGCAGCTTCAGCGCGGCTTGGTTCAGCGACGTGCCGTCCCTTTTCGCCAAGCGGCGGATGCGCTCCGCCAGCTCGTCATCGAAGCCGCGGACCGTAAGCTGGTTCACGTTGCCGCCTCCTGTGATGCACTGAACGTATCAATATGAGGCATCATCCTAATCAAACCACCATCATCGCGTCAAGAACTGAGACGGTCCGCACCATGTCGTATGTCTCCACGTGGCAGACCTCGCCAGTGCTGCGTATTCCAGGCCAGCGACCACGTCCGGCAAACGAGCTGCCGACGGACGTGTCAAGGGCGGCGGCAAAACGTACCACTGGGGCGGAAAGCCTGCTGGTAGAACCCCTCAGTGCATCGGATTTGGCAAACCAGATCAAATCTATGATTGATAATCAGACCCATATAGACGGTCCAGATCGTCGACCTGTCTTTTTCTAGATTGGGTCTCTTCGATCCTCTGCCGGACTCGCTGTTCGCTCACTTCTATCAATCGTTCCGGAACAATCCCTTCCCGCTGCAAGAGATGCAGGGCGTCCAGCAGTTGCTGGTCGGCTCGAACGTCCTCGGGCGCACACCGCAACTGTTGGTGCAATGAAGGAGCCCCTGCGTGCAGGCGTAACTCCGCGACCGGTTCAGACATGGCCTCCTCCTGCGTTCCTTCCGTCGGTGGGCCCAGAAACTCGTTGAGCAAGTCCTCAGGGTCCCTGTAATAGGTCCAAAAATCGGTCTCGCCGATGTTGAGCAAACCCAATAATTCAGTGCGGGAGAATTCCAGGCTCTGCTCGAAATACTGCGCCAGATCAAAGAGCAGACTCGGATGCTCCAACGGTGGGTCCAGATTAACCGGTTCCCGGGTCCGATACCCCTGTTGGGATAACTGCACCATCAGGGATTTGTACTGCCTTGCGTCTATGGTATTCAGGTCTTTGGCCCGCTTGACCAAGGATGACATGGAGATTTTCCACTGCATTTTTAGAGGAGCCAGCTGACCGATATTCAGGCGCCGCAATTGGGGTTCAATCTGGTGGGCCGGCGCCAGAAACTCGGCGGCGAACCTGTGCGCCTGGTCTTCCGCTTCCTTATCCGAATCGGCACTTTCCTCGTGCATCACCATGTGCCCGATCTCATGGGCCAGCGTCCAGCGCCAGCGGTCGGGCGGGAGGTCACGGTTCAGGTGAAAGACCGGTGGCAGCCCCAGCGTCCGACATCCAAAGCCGTCGATACGGGGGTCGAACTTGTGGGCCACGACGATGCCACCGTTTTCTTCCACGGTCCTGGTGACGTTGAAAACCGGGCCTTCGGGAAGTTGCCACGCCGCCCGTACCGTGCGGGCGATTTTCTCCGGGTCGTAATCGAACTCTTCAATCGGGTAGAAGGGGAACGGTGTCAATTTGAACACGCCGTCCAGTGCCTCACGCAGCGCGTCTATCTCCATCCGTCTGATCGCGGCATCGGCGTAGTTACGTCCCAGGACGCTGGCCGGAACCCGTGCTCGCTTGCGGTGGAAAATCTCGCTGCCGGATCCAGCCCTACCCATCGGCCGTCTGAAAAAGCGCACCGGGTAATCGAGAGCCTCTGCCAGCCTCGCCAGGTGGTCGGGCGGTACGTCCCTCACTCCGGCTTCGTACTTGGCAATCAGGGACTGACTTACCCTGATCTCTGAGGCGAGTTTGGTTTGGGTGAAACCCCGGGATTGCCGGGCCAATTGGATCAGTTCAGGGTTGACGGTTTGTGAGGCCATGACATTACCCATCTTTACCGAACGGGTTGATACCGATATACAGGGCGGCTCGTGCCCGTGCCGTCCAGTCGGCGTTGTTCCACATCATAGGTGTCGGTGCGGACACCATATACCTGGACTCGCCAGTCCACCATTTTCCCAAACCTCTGCAGGAGGTGGAGACCGCAGTATCCGTTCATCAGGGCGTCCAAGTGGTATCCCAATTCCAATCTAGGCAATGGCTCCATGCCAGGGGCGGGCAACTGGCGGTTCCAGAGCAGGGAGTGGGGCGTCGGGAGATTCGACGACAGGTATCTCTTGTCGATCTGCTTGACCCTGACGACCAGTCGGTCTTCGAACGCAATGTAATGCTGCCCCTTGTCCTCTCGATGTTCAAAACGGGAACCGTGCTCCGGCACCTGTTCCATGCGCGAATAGAAGTAATCGGTTAGCAGTGAGCAGAAAGAGCGCCGCCTCATGGGGCGACGAATGCCGGTGACGCCGGCGGCGTTGACCTCGTCCATGTAGTCCAGCAGGATGTCCACGCACATGCGCAAGGAGGGATTGACGACGGCCAGAGCATCATCCATCTCGATTCGGGCAGGTATCATTTACTCTCCGGTATGCGCCTGCCATGGGGTGACAGGCCTTTTTATATCCGGGTTATTATGACAAATTCTATGACACCGCACCCGAGTTGTCAATGACGCGGGACAGCCTCCGCCACGGGCATACAAAAAATCGGATCTTCGGAACGGCAGCGGCAGGCGAAGGACGTTTGGCCGGAACACTAAATCGCCCCGTTGTCCCGCGTCAACTATATTTGCCGGCGCATTGCCTCAAATCACATGTTACTGAACTTCGGTTACAGAAGGTCTTCCGGTAGATCCAGCCACAAAAATGGAGATAACTGGCCACCGTCGTCGGGAAGACTCGCTGCGATGCACCGGCGAATCCGGTTTGGGTATCCATCCTTCCGGCGTCCTCCGACTTATTGATACCCCCTGTGATTCGCACAGTAGTCGTGACTCGTTATCCTGACGCCCCGAACTCGCCCACCCAGCGCACGTTTGGCGCAACGGGGCTCACCGCCCGGTAGAACCTCTCGTCAGCGGTCCACAGTTCGCAGCCGAGGGTCTCTGCCAGTGCCAGATAGTGGGAGTCATACACCGCTCCCTGGCGCAGTTGGGATGCCAGTTCCATTGCTCTGCGGTGAAGATGAGGCGTTTCCTGCAACTCAATCCCCGAGGCTGCCAGGTATTCCACCAAGCGCGTCGCCGCCGCCACGGTCAGTTCGCTCCGCACCACCCGGCGGTGCAGGGCATTGGCTACCTCCACTGGCATCAGGTAGGGCGCTGCTGGTTTTGTTCCCTCACTTTCCCAGAAACGGGCGAGGTCGATTGCCTGATCCGAGTACTCCTCTTTGACCAACCATTTGACCGCCAGGCTCGCGTCAACCACGACCGGACCGTTCACGATGCTGCCCTGGACTCCCGGGCTTCCCGGATAAACTCAGCCGAGTCCCCGGGCAGCAGTTGACCGTTAAACGTTTCCTCTTGCAGTGCCACGAACCGGTCGATCGCTTCCCGGCCAAAGGGTAAGACCGGCACGCCGGCAGCCTCGTCTCTGACCAACTCCTTGTCAATGGCGGTCTGGCAATACTGACGCATGCTGATGCCCTTGAGCGCAGCCACCGCTTTCAAGCGCCGCTGCAGCGCTGGGTCAAGATCCAGAGTGAGTCGCTTCTTCTTGGCTTCCATGCTGCCACGTCCTATGAGGATGACCATCTGAACAAACGTAGCGCAAATACAGAAATATCGTCAAGGCTTTGACCCGCTCACGCGTGGCCAATTGTATGCTGTGTTGGCCCCGCAGCCGGGCCGGTGCAAGGTAGGCGAGAGGGACGCGTCGCTTACCCATTGGGTAAGCTGAACCGCTGCGCTGAGTTGTGACGGGTCCGAGTTTGATATCCTTCCGTGTGGTTGCTCTACGATTCCACCTGATCGCATTACCTCAAATCAAATGTTACTGAACTTCGGTCGCACAAGGTCTCCTGGCAGATCCGGCCACGAAATTCGAGATAGCTGGTCAGCCTCGTCAGCAAAACCCGCCGCAAAGCATCGGTGGATCTGATTTGTACGTGCGCCGCTCCAGCGGCCTCCGTCTTATTGATACCTGCGGTGGTTCGCGCAATGGGTCATTACGTCAACCGGGCGGTGCACGCGCTCTGGATCCGTCAGGAGGCCTTGTGCGACCGAATTTCGGTAACATTTGATTTGAGGTAATGCGCCGGCAAGAATGATTGACGCGGGACAGCTCCCTCTTTCTGGTACCGCTGCGCCTTGGTTCCGAGCCAAACTGACCGGCACCGCTCGCCGAAGTAAGCCGCCTTGTAGTTGCGACGCCCGACCGCCGTCAGTAGAATCGGCGTAGGGTGCCACTCTAAGGCAAATCGCCTTCCTTACGACAACGAGCATTCCCCGCCTTGGTCTAGAACTCAGGAAAGGACAACATGGATCTGTCGACGGGAGAGGTAGGCGCCCTGGGGGGTGGGGCCAAAGAACGAGATCTCAGTGCCTCAGTGACATTCATCGATCTGCTGTTCGCGATCGTTATCAGCTTGGGGCTTCCCCAAGTCATGGAGCAGCCTTGGTTTGCCTCCACATCTTGGAATATCGTACCCGCTTACATCTTCGATATCCTCGTCATTCTGCTAGGATACTCGACTTTGCTTCTGAGCTGGTTGGGGTATCACAATTCCATCAACCGTAGAGGAAACTACGGAATTGGTTGGGAAGGAAAAATCCTGTTCGCAGTTGATATCCTAATCCTAAACTAAAGCCAAGGTGAAATGCGCAGATGGTGGGGGTCAAACGACGGAGCCGGGTCGTTCTCCAAGTACGGATGAGAGGGATTCACGGGCTTAACCCAGCTGATCATCATCGCCACTTAAATGTACATCCCACCTTGGCTTTAGTTTAGTAGGTTACTGGCTGCTCTTAGTAAAGTTCAATAGCTTCCTATTCGTGCTATGCGTGCTGACGCTCGTTTACGCTCTATATGCTTGTTGGGACTGGCTGCGGTCACGGCAAGTTTCGGGATCCTGCCCGCGTCAATGGCGGCGGCGCGGCGTAACGAAGCTGTGGGCGCTGGTTCTATTGGTCCTCCTTATCGTTTACGCTGCGCTACAAACTGATGGCTCTTCCCCCACGCCAATAGAGTGGGTTTTTGTATCCCTCGCACACTCGGTCAATTTCCTGTACAGGTGGCACAAGGGACGTCCCTCCCCCAAGTGGCTGCTCGATTCTCTGGTTTTCAAACGAGGTCCATCGGAGGTGAGTTGATGAAACCTTTGCTCATATACGTAGCAGGGCCCTACACGGGCTCGAGCCGCCGGGAAATTGACCAGAACGTGAACCGCGCTATCGATGCTGGGATAGAGATTTTCAACAGGGGCCACTCCCCCTATGTCCCTCACCTGACGGACCTCATTGACCGGAGAGCCAAAGAAGTAGGGAAGGAACTGTCCTGGGGGGACTTCATGGCTTGGGACGCACCTTGGCTCAGGGTATGTGACGCCTTGCTGTTCATTGGGGAGTCCAGAGGCGCCAACATAGAGATGGAAGAGGCTAGGAGATTGGGGAAAACCATTTTCTTTTCCCTCAACGAGATCCCCAGACTTGAACGTCCGGCGCATCATCTACCTCAAAGTTCGGCTATCTAGAGCATAAGCCCGCTAGGAATTCATTGGATGCTATGAAGGAGGTTCCAAGCGTGGACAACAGAAATGAGGCGATGCTTGAACGAATGCCAGAACTATTCGATAAGCTCGCTGGGGGTTGCCCGCGGACCCCATGGTGTCCATCGCGTGGAAAATGGCAACTTGACGACATCCCTAAACAAGGGGTCTACGTTTACTATGAGAACGGCGAGCCTTTGTACGTGGGGTGTTCAGATCACGTAGCAAACCGAATTAAGTCGCACGGTGTGGGAGGCAAGAGCAGTGGGTCAGCTACTTTCGCTTTCATACTTACACGTGACTTGTGGGGCATTTGGAAAGGACCCTGTTGGGATGGCCCCTTCCCAAAGAAGAAAGAAGAACGCGAAAAAGTAAGACTGATAAAAAAGGGAACGTCAACTAAGAGGGTCCGGCTAAACAGAGAGAGGCTACTAGACGACGGAGATATCCTTGAAGACTTCAAGTCGCAGGTAAAACGGGTCAAAGGTATGCAAGTGCAAGTGATACCAACAGATGACCCATACACCCAGGCCATGTTCGAAGTCTACGCAGCTTATAAATTAAACACGTACTATAACGATTTCAGGCCGCATTAACGCAGACCGTTCACCTCGTTCAGGTGAAGAAGCAATAATAATCTGCGCGAACCGGCGCATTGCTTCAAATCGAATGTTACTGAACTTCGGTCGTACCAGGCCTCCTGGCAGATCCAGCCACGGAATTGGGGAGCTTGGCCAGCGTCGTCAGGCAGACCTGTTAAAACGCATCGGTGGACCTGATTTGCGCGTTCTTCATGCCGGTCATCCGCCTTATTGATACCCGCCGTGATTCGCCCAAGGGTCATTACGTAAAGCGCTCCTTTCGGTAGCGTCCTATTTGAGGCAATGCGGTCTGGAGATTCTGGTTTCCCGCTGTGGCGCTCGTCGGTGTCAGCCGTGGCAATCATGCCCGTGCTACAATTGATCCGCTCCCACCGGAGACAGGTGTCCAGCGAACCGTAGCCCAAGGGTGCTCCAATTGCAGACTTTTGGAAGAGGCGCTTGCGTCGCCCTGACCTCCGCAATTTTTTGGCTGGTGTCCTTGGTCGTGATACTTGCCGGCGGCTACACGGTCGCCGTGGGCACTCCATGCCTCTGCGCCGATGTGAACGGCCTCCTGCTCGGTGGTGGCCTGGTTATAATCATGGGCGGGGCCGCCATGCTACTCTGGTCGAGAGACTTGGCTCGCCTATTGATCGATAAGCTGACTAACTTGGTAGCTCAAGAGAAATAACTATTCCCGTCAGGCTCCCATACCGTTTTGGTCCGTCGTCACTTCTTCCTCTTGAATCCAGAGTCTCCGGCGTCAAGCGGAGGCCGGACCAGATTGCGCCTTGTCAAGGGCAGGCTCGGAGTCGCTCCAAGCGGCGCCCGAAACCTGCTCACCGCTACGTCGAGCCTAAAGCTGCCGCATCTTAGGATCCAGCCGATCTCTGAGCCAGTCGCCGAACAAGTTGAACGCGATCACTACCATCGTAATCGCGATGCCAGGGATTATGGAAATCCACCACGCTGTAGCGACCTTCGCCCTGCCGTCTGCGACCATCTGTCCCCAAGAAGGTGTGGGCGGGGGAATTCCAGCGCCGAGGAAACTGAGTGATGCTTCGGTCAGAATGACCAGGCCAACGTGCAGCGTCAACATGACCGTGAAAGAGTTGAACACATTGGGCATTATGTGGACGAACATAATCCGGGCGCCAGAGCAACCGTGGACTCGTGCCATCGCGACATAGTCGTTGTCCTTGAGTCCCAGAACCTCGCCCCTGGTGACCCGCGCAAACCTCGCCCATAAGATGAGGGTCACGGCGAGAACCACCGTCTGTAATCCCTGCCCCATCGTCACCGCCAACAATAAGGCAAAAAGGATTGTCGGGAAGGCAAGGGTAGCGTCCACCGCCCGCATGATAAGGGTGTCCGTCTTACCCCCTGCATACCCCGAGATTAACCCCAGGACACCCCCAATCGCGCCGCCGGCCAGAAGGGCAGTGGCGGCTATCACCAAGCTGACTCTGGCTCCGTATATCAGTCGACTGAGAATGTCCCGGCCCAGAATGTCGGTCCCCAGGAGATGCTCGGCGGTGCCGCCTTCCTGCCAGGCCGGAGGCTGGAGTTTGTCGCGCAGGGACTGCTTGGTCGGCGAATGGGGGGCGATGATTGGCGCGAATACTGCCGCGAACACTATGATCACGATGATAACCACGGGAACCCAGGGCACATGCTTGAGTTCGTATTTCAACTGCGAGCGTCGCGCGCTCGACATCCGCAGAACCGGCAAGGTGAGATTAGTGCGGCCGCCAGCCATATCGCTCCTAGTCGTACCGTATCCTTGGATTCACATAGGCGTACAGTATATCCACTACCAAATTCACGCCCAAAATTATCACCGCATCCAGCAGGATCACCGCCTGCAGCAGCGGGAAGTCGCGTAGCGCGACGGCGTCAATGGTGAGGCGGCCTATACCTGGCCACGCAAACACTGTCTCGGTGACAATGGCCCCCGTCACGAACCCGCCCACAAAGACACCGAACAGCGTTAGTACAGGGATCAGGGCGTTGCGGAGGGCGTGCTTCCAGAACACCATCCGCTCCCGCAAACCCTTAATCCGGGCCAGCTTGACGTACTCGGTATCCAGAACTTCCAACATGCTTGACCGGATCAGCCGCATCATCCCGGCAATGGAAAAAGTGCCCAACGTGAACGCGGGCAGGATGTAGTGGGCGGGACCCCCCATTCTCCCCGGCGGGAGCACGTCCAGCCATACGCTAAATATATAGATACAGACGATTGCAATCCAGAAATTGGGCGTGGCCACGCCGAACACCGCAATGGCGCCGGCCGCCTGATCGATCCAGGTGCCCCGGTTGATAGCAGCGATAACCCCCAACGGGATGCCGAAACCAACTGCTATCAACATGGACAGCGGCATCAACTTGAGGGTGTTGGGTAGCCGCTCGAAGAACAGCTCCAGTGCCGGCTTGCTATAGGCAATTGAATTGCCGAAGTCTCCACGGATCGCTCCGCTGAGAAACAGGAACAGTTGCACATGGTACGGACGGTCGAGCCCCAAGTTCCTCTCGATGAACTGGCGCTCTTCCTCGGTGGCATCCGGGGGCACCATAAGATCTGCCGGATTGCCGGTAGCCCTGGCAAGGGCGAACACAATCAGCGCAACGATAAAGAGAAGAACGACGCCTTGCAAAAGCCGGTTGAGGATGTATTTCTGCAAATCCCCGACCTCAAAGGATGGTGCGCGCCGGGCTGTTCGGCCAGTTCCCGGCGCGACAAGCGTGAATTGTCAAGGGTTTTATCGATTTTTCCGGGTCGCACCCGGCTATCGAGTTACCCATTGGATACCGAGTTCAAAGGCTATTATGGCCACGGATTACCCTCGGCGTGAGGTATCCGATGGAACACATCGCCAAGTTCCCCGCGCCCGTAGATACCTTGCCAGCGCCCCACGGTATCTGGATTCGATGCGTAGAGGCTCACGCCCTGGACTATCGGGACGCCGATCCACTGGTCGGCCACCAACTGTAGGATGTCGTTGGTCGCCTTGAACCGCTTGGCTTCGTCACGCTCCGAGATGGCTATCTCGTGGAGCCTGAGATATTCTTCGGCCAGCGGCGTCATATGCTCCCGGTCACCGAATGCCACGTGGTTGCTGTCGGGGTGGAAAGTGGACTGATACCGGGGGACTGGAAGGGGACGGCCCGCGTTGCGGAAGATGGTGACGGCCCCATTGTACCCCTCGGCCCATTCATCGTGGCTTGGCAGTCGGGTCATAGGAATAAATATGCCGCTCTCGATTATTCGCAGGTCGGTCTCGATGCCAATTTCCTCCCAGAAGCCAGTGACCGCCTGGCTGAGGTCGTTCATGTAGGGGGTGCCAGAGAAGTTCGTGCTCCAGAAGGTAACCTCGAAGCCATCTGGATATCCGGCCTCAGCCAGCAACTGCCTGGCGCGCTCCGGGTCGTACACGAGCGTCTCCTCACTCCACTTTTGCCATCTGGGAACGTCCACATCGACACTGGTCGGGAAGGTAGCGAAGGGCATCGAGGGTCGCCCAAAGCCATTCAAACTGTAATCGATGATGTCTTGGCGGTTGATGGCCAGGGACATGGCCTGCCGCACGCGAACATCACCGATGGGCAAGGCTTGGGCCTCGTCGAAGTAGAGGCCCCAGAACTGGTATATGAACATCCCCACACCCTCGACCACCGTAAGCTTGGCACCGGCGGCCTCCACCTCCGGGGCCGACTCCGGCACCAGGTCGATGATGTCGGCCTGGCCGGTGCGCACCATCGCCAGCTTGGTGCTCTCTTCGGGCACTATTAGCAGGCTCATCTTGGCAAAGTGGGGAATACCCCGGTGGGACTTGTCGAATGCCTCATACTGGAAGTAATCCCCCACAGAGTGTCCGGCGTACATCCACGGACCGCTCCCCACTGGCTCCGCCCGGAAACCGTCGTCTCCCACAGATTCGATGTAGTCTTTGGGCATTATCTGGCCGCCCTGGAACACTGCCCTAGTCAACAGACTCCAGAAGTGGGGCTTGGGTCCATCGGTATGCATTCGGACGGTGAGAGGATCGATAACCTCGATGGCCTCCTCCGGCGGCTGCCTCAGCTGCCGCGACAGCCGGTTGCCGTCGCCTACAACGCTTTCCTCGTGGAACATGGTGCGTTCCAAGCTGAACTTTACGTCCTCTGCGGTCAGAGCTTCACCGTTGTGGAACACCAAGCCCTCTGGGAGCCTGAAGGTCCAACTGTTCCCATCTGGGTCTATTCCCCATTCCTCGGCAACACCCGGACCTACTCCGCCATACTGGGACTCTAAGTTGAACCCCAGGAGAGCATCGTAGATGGGCGCCTGGTACTGGGCGTGACCCGCGCGGGTTTGTAGAATCGGGTCAGTCGTCTGCGCGCCCAGATTTTCAAGGCTCACGGTCAGCGTGCCCGTTGGATCTCCCTCCCTGACCACGGACTGGATCGGGGGCACCGGGGTGGCTATCACCACGACTTCCTTGGTGACCTCTTTTTCGACCACCACCTCTTTGGTGACCTCTTTGACAACTTCTTTTTCGACGATCACGGGCTCGGCAGGAGCGGAGCCTCCGCAGGCCAAGACGAGCGCCAAGGACAACGTTAAGAATCCGATCCAGACTACCCTAACTGACATTCGACACCTCCGACGCTAAACCCAAATACCGTGCTACGAATATACTCGACGGAAGGTACACCTGTTGAAGGACTTCAGTCAATAATTCCTCATCATCGGAGACGGTAGAGTTGCAATTCAGGTGGACGGTCAACAGCCTGGTTGGCGGTGGTCTGCAACAAATCCCGCGCCTCCCGGCCGCTGCGGGGAGACAGCAACATCCCCAGCCCCACACCGATACCGATGCTGGCGGTCAGCACTATTAGATCACGTTGCGTTCGCTTCACATGGTACCTCCTGTAATTGATGCTCCATTCCCGCCGGAGGCGTGCAGCGGCACCGGCACCCGGGGCCAGTCCGGGCCAATGTAGACGTGCTCGGTGACCTGTACCGGCGGCGCCGGCAGGTCGATGACCTCCCGGGTGCGCTGGGTCCAGCGCCCAGACCGGTGAGTCCCACAATCGGGACAGTTCTCCATCACATGTTCCACCCGATGAGTGGGTGTCATGCGAGCGCGGGCGAAGCCGTGGCGGCGTGGCTTGCGGGGTGGTCGGTACCCATGCCTCGTGTATGACACAACCACCGCCACCCGCGCCAGCGTCCGGAAACCCAGATCCTCCCAATTCAACGCACCAATTCTGAACAGTTACTTCTCCCTCGGTTATGTCATATCATTGGCCTCAGTTTCACCTGGGAGACCGCTTCACCCGGGAGACCGCGATGGGCCATTGCCGATATTGTGGACACGGCGCCGGTTGGTTGCGCAGCAGTCATCGCCAGTGCGTCGCAACTTACCGTCAGGGTTTGGCGCAGATGGTTGATCTGGTGGCAGCCGCCTCCGTCCGGCCCGATTTCACCCAGCGGCGAATGCTGCGCATTCTGGACGGACTGGCTCAGCAGTGCTACGTGCCAGCCGAATACCTGCCCGCAGTGCTGGCCGCCGGCTGGCATCTGTCCGACCTGAACCGAATGGTGGATGACGTGCTGACCCAGTCGGAAACGGCCCGGTTGCGGGAGTTCCGCGACGGCCATCACCCGGCGTCCGAGACCCCTGGCGACCGCGGGGCGTCGCTGCTGGCCGCGGCGGCGCGCGCTGCCCTGGCGACGCGCCAGCGATCACGACGCATCGAGCGGGTGTCGAACCTTTTGCAACGCTCCGACCTTTCCCATGAGGAGGGCCGCGAGCTGATGCTGCCGGCCTGGGAGGCCGCGGTAGCGCGTCAACTGGGCGATGTGGGCATCGACCTGGACCGGGAGGCCGCGCTGCTGTACTACGCCCGGCATTTCGACCTGGACGATGCCGAGCTGGACCATCACGGGATGCTGCGCCAGTTCGTTCAGGGCGCTGCCATTGCCGAAGCGGCGGCCGGTCTGGTCCCCCAGCGCATGAATGTTCCGCAAGGCGCGCCCTCGTCCGCACTGCTGCGCAGGTCGGAGCAGCTGGTGTGGCTCTTTGACGACGTGGAGTACTGCCTGGGCCAGCTGCCTCCGAAGCCGTCGCCGACCATCACCGGCGTGGCGGCGCCGGGCCGGCATCTCCCCTATTACCGGCCCCAGTCGTTCGTGGATCGCCAGGCGCCGGACCAGGGCTGGGAATCCGTGGCACGGGGCCAATTGGCGGTGGCCAGCGAACACCTGCATTTCCGTGGACCGGGCCTCAGTATCCGGTTAGCCTACGGCTCGGTGGTGAATTGGGAGCCGTACCACGACGGCATCGGCGCCGTGCCGCGCGCCCAGTCCAACCACCTGGTGGTATTCCGTAACGGCGACGGCTGGTTCATCTACAACCTGACCCGCAATCTGGCGGCCCGTAGACCACGACCATTCTCGGCGCCAACCGCGCCCTGAGTCTCCCCCGTTGCCTCACCGGGGGATGTTACCGGGTGAATTCTATGCTTCGATAGCCGCAGTACTCGGTGAGGGTTTCGTCGATGAACACGCTGCCGTTGTCCGAATCGATGCCGTGGACAGGATAGGCCAACTGCCTGCCGGTGGGGTAACAGTTCAGACTTGGTGAGGTGAATTGGCCGAAGGCGGGTTGCCGAACGCTGGCACGGGTGGCGGTGGTTATGTCATATACAGGGCATGGATACTGAAGTTGACCTCACCACCGTCGACCGCGCTGTGCTGATTGCCATCATCGCCGAGTTACAGGCGGTGATTGAGCGGTTGCAGCGGCGGATTGCCGAACTGGAAGGCCAGGCGAAACCGGGCGACCCGCTCCGAATGCCCGGCCTCAAGGCGAAATCGGCCCGGAAGCCCCCAGCGCAGCAGCAGCCCCGCAAGCAGCGACGCCACGGCTTCGCCCGCCCGCGCATGACACCGACCCATCGGGTGGAGCACGTGATGGAGAACTGTCCCGATTGCGGCGCCCACCGGTCCGGCGGCTGGACCCAGCGCACTCGGGAAGTCATCGAGTTGCCGGTGGTTCCGGTGCAAGTCACCGAGCACGTCTACATTGCTCGGACTTGCCCGGCCTGCCGACGGCGCTGCACACCTCCGGCGGTACTGGACGGCGTGGTCCTGGGCCAGCAGCGCCTCGGCGTCAACCTGCTCAAGCCTGATCGCCACGCTGCGGGAAGAGGGGCGGCTGCCCATCCGCAGCGTCCAGTGGTATCTGGACACCGTGCATCAGTTGCGCCTCAGCGTGGGGGCCATCGTGAGCGCCATTCACCAGACCGCGCAGCGGGCCCAACCAGCGGTGGCCCAGGTGCTGGACCGCATCCGCGCCAGCCCAGTGGTCCACGCCGACGAAACCGGCTGGCGCGAGGACGGCGCCAATGGCTACGTGTGGACTTTCAGCACCCCCACCGAACGCTACTTCCTGCGAACGCTACTTCCTGCGGCGGGGTCGGGGCAAGGCGGCGGTGGACGAGGCGCTGGGCGAGTCGTTCTCCGGAGTATTGGTCAGCCGATTGCTACGCCGCCTACCACCATTACGATGGCCCCAAGCAGCGGTGCTGGGCCCACCTGCTGCGGGACATCCACGACCAGCGCACCCGCTACCCCAAAGACGCCGCACTGGCCCGATGAGCCGCGGCAGTCCACCAGCTCTATGTCGCAGCCAAAGCCTGCAACCATCACGAGCCCTGGCAAAGGCGTGTTGCCCAACTGGCCTGGGAGCGCAAGCTGCTGGCCATCTGCCGCCATTTCCTGTCTGACCCGTCGGCGGTCCAGGGCAAGCTGTGCCGGCGCATCGAGCGCCACATCAAGGAACTCTTCGTCTTCGTGGCCGAACCGGACGTGCCGTCGGACAACAACCCGGCCGAGCGCAGCCGGCGCCATCTGGTCATCAGCCGCAAGGTCAGCGGGGGCACCCGGTCGGAACGTGGCACCGAGAGCAAGATGACGCTGGCATCCATCTTCGGCACCTGGCGCGCCCAAGGTCTAAATCCTCTCGCCGCCTGCCGTCAGCTGCTCATTTCCCCTCGACTCTGAACTGTTACCCGGTGGGTTCCAGCCTGGCCATCACCCTGAATCCCATGGGCAATGGGCTAGCAACTGGCATCGTTGAGGACAATCGCCGCAACCTCTTAATCGCCTTGACTAAGGCCCCCATCATTCTGGCGAACTGCGTCTTATTGATACCCGCCGTGCTTCGCGCAATGGGTCATTACGTAAACCGCTTCGTGCGGTGATTCTTACCGCCGGCCCGACGGCGGTTTTCGTCGCCCCGTTTTGGACCCTCTCGATTACGGATGCGCCACATCATTCGCCCCCCGGTCGTCTCTCCAGCCATCCAATCCGCGCCAAACGCGACGCATTGCGTCGCCACCATAGCGCACCTGGCATTCAGCCTGGCGGGGACCATTTTGATACCGGACTGCGCCCCGCCCCAGCGCCTTTCGCCCGCGTTCTTCCCGCAGCTCTCGCCGGCTCCTATTTGCAGTAGCGAGCGTAGTCGGCCCTGATCTCCCCCCATGGTGAGCTCCCCTCTCTCCAGTTGACCACGCAACCGTTCCTCCACCGCCTCTGCACTTAGCGGAACAGTCCCGATTGTGCTGGACACGGTCAGCCGATGCAGGGTGGTGTTGGTGTCCGTCAGGCATTTGGCGTAGCGACGCACCATACGGTCATCGGTGTCACCGCCGCAGGCCAGCATAACCAACAGGCAAACCATTATCGTCAGCGTGTTCAACAACCGATGCACGGTTGGTTCTTCCAGGCGCCCTATGACACGCATTCTTCAAGGGCGTCGCAAGCCACTGGGCAGCTAGTACTGGTTCAAATCAGCATTGTAGGTAGTTTTAGGGAGAGGCTTCCAAGTGCTACGCTGACTGCAAAATAGAGTGGAGAGGAGGTATGGTAAACATGGCCCTGGAGCAATACGCGGTACAGTTGACGCCGGACGAACGTGAGCGACTGAGCCAGCTGATTCGCAGCGGCAAAAGTTCGGCGCGCATCATCGCCCGAGCGCGCACCCTGCTGAAAGTAGATGCGGGATGGAACGCACCACAGGTGGCGGCCGCTTTGGACATCTCCAAGGGTACGGTGTACCGCGCCAAACGGCGGTACGCTGAGGAAGGTTTAGATGGCGTGTTGCAGGACCGGGTCCAGGCCAACCGATACCGGAAGCTTGATGACAAGGGGGAGGCCCACCTGATCGCCCTGGCGTGCAGCCCAGCGCCCGATGGCCACGACTACTGGACCCTGCATCTTTTGGCCGACCGAGTGGTGGAGTTGGGGTTGGTGGAGTCCCTGTCCCATGAGACGGTGCGGTTGAGGCTCAAAAAAACGTCCTCCAGCCGTGGCGGAAGCAGCAGTGGTGCATCCCCAAGGTAGGGGGTGAATTCGTGGCGGCGATGGAGGACGTGCTGGACTTGTATGCTGAGCCCTACGACCCAGACCGGCCGGTGGTCTGCTTTGATGAGACTTCCACTCAGTTGCTGGCCGACACCAGGCCGCCCATCCCAGTGCAACCGGGACAACCGCGGCGTCAGGATTACGAGTATCGCCGCGGCGGTACCCGCAACATCTTCCTGACCTGCGAACCCCTGGCGGGCTGGCGACACGTGGCGATCACCGAGCGACGCACCATGGAAGACTTTGCCAACCAGATGCGGTGGCTGGTGGATGAGGCCTACCCCGATGCTCCGGTGGTCCGCGTGGTGCTGGACAATCTGAATACCCATCGTATGGCCTCCCTCTACGAGACCTTCCCCGCCGCCGAAGCTCGGCGCATCGTGAAGCGGCTGGAATTTCACCACACGCCCAAGCACGCCAGTTGGCTGAACATGGCGGAGATCGAGTTCAGCGTGTTGACCCGGGCCTGTCTCCAGGGGCGTAATCCCGACGAGACTGCCCTGCAGCGAGCCATCAACGCCTATGAGGTCCAGCGCAACGCCTCCAAGGCCACCATCAACTGGCGGTTCAACACCCAGGACGCCAGAACCAAATTGCATCGCCTCTATCCCTTCAATTCCAACATTGATTGAGTACTAGTCCGGCATACTCTCGTTGAACAGATCGGACGCCACCGCGGCGAATTCGGGATCGACGAAATAGCTCCGCAACGGGCTGTTGGCCGCCATCGGCCGCGACAGCGCCAGGCCCCGTTCCCGCTGGAACCTCCCCAGCACGCGGCCCATCCTAATCAGCAACGAGCGCAACTCCACCAGCGAAAGGTCCGTCCTCTGGCAGAGTGTGTTCCGATGGATGCCCCTTTCGCCCGCCCGCCACACGTGCCACAACACCGGCCCGGCCACGACATCCAGGCCTGCCGTGAAGTCGGCAGCCAGCTCCTCCGTCCAGCGGCCGGGCGCCAACGCTGCAGAAGTTGCCGTTGTCCCCGGCTCCGGAACAGTGTCCACAGCCGCTGTTCTCTCCTCCGCTGGGGCCGGGCGCGGCCCATCCCGAACCTCGCCGCCTGCGTTGTCCCCGCCGCCGATGCGGCGCAGCACCCGGACCACCTCGCCCACCTCGCCCTCCAGTTCCAGATGCAACTTCACCATTTCAGTCGTTCCCGCTGGCAGCCCGCCGGCGGCTCCACCACCCGATGGCCATTGCCGCGCCAATGGCGACTACGGACGTGCCCACCGTGAACAGCAGCGTCATCGTGATTATCAGCCGGCTGGCTTCCGGCCTGGCGCCGGCTACCGTCACGCCCAACATGGACTGGATTATCACCGCGAGGATCAGGACCGCCCATACGCCGGCGGTGATCCAGACCGTTCTTCGCACGATGGAGTTCGACATGGCTGCACCTGCACCAATCGGATTGGCTGATTGCATGCAGATTATACAATTCACCCACTCCTGATCGACGACAATACGTCCTGCCGGCCGCATTGCCGCAATGAAAAGGTTGCTTATCGGCGAGTGATTGCCTCAAATAGAAGGTGATTGACCGACAAACGGCAACCTGATATCTGTCACTGCACCGCGCTCCCAGGGTGGACGAGTGTCCGTGTAAATCGCCAGCCTACTCACCCAGCCTATTCACGTTGAACATTGACCCTGACGCAGTGATTACGACGAACAGGCGAGTGGAAAAACCACGATGGAGATTACGGCGATGGTTCTGATTGTCACGATTGGGGTACCTGCCGACTGAGGGCTTGATCCGAAGGGGTCGGGCACTTTTACGCCCGGTGGTAACATCGTGCCCAACGGCGTTTCCGGTGATTGGGAGACGATGTTATCGAGAACCTACATATTCCTGACGATTGGGCGACAGCTGGCGAAGGCGACGACGACGGCAGCCGATCACGCTCCGGATGGTACACCGGAGGAGCGATCTCAAATTGCTCAGCACGTCGCGGCCGTCTACCGGATTCTGCGAGCTGCGACAGTGCGACGCGGGGGGATTGGCGAATTCCCCATGCTGGGGCTGGGGCCGGCCACTCCCAACGACAGCCAGACCCAGCGTTTGGAGCGACTTCAAAACGGGACCCGCCAGTTCAGGCACACCTTTCGTCGGTACCGGCGACGCCTGAATGGAGCGGAGCGGGAACAGGCGATGTCCCATATCAGGGACCTGGCTCGGCTCACATCCGAGATCGCTGCGCGAACCCGAGCGCAGCGTGGGTGATGTGGATTACCGCATCCGATCACATCACGATGTGGATCGCCATGAGCTATCGGCCACATTTGCCTGGCTTATGACCGCCCTGGGGTTCCAACAGGCGGCCTTCGCGGAACCTGCTGGCCAGCAACGACGGACGTATCGTAGGCAACGAGCAACGCAACCCGCGTTGTATGTCCGCTGCGGGCGGTCAGCAGTTCGTCGACCGCACTCCCGCAGCGGTGAGACCATTCTATTCGGCTGGTGGCCTGCGGCGTAAGGGGCAAGTGTCACCAGAATGCCGGCACCGGCGGCGGGTCGGGCGAGGCGCCGCGGCGGGTTACAATGACGACAGTCATTCCCTCTTCAGGAGCGTCCATCCATGACCACCCCTTCCGAAGCCGTCGAAATCTACTGCGTCAAGTGCAAGGCCAAGACCGCCTCCAGGGACATCGAGGCCGTCACCATGAAGAACGGCCGCGCTGCCGCCCAGGCCATCTGCGTTGACTGCGGCACGAAGAAGTTCCGCATCGGCGCTCTCCCTGCATCGTAGGATTGTTCAAGTCGGCGGCGTCGGCACGATATCCGTAATCTGTGGTGCGCCGGATTCGGGGCGATGTGGGCTGTTGCCTTGGCTGCTGAAACGTAGTTCTGCCCGACTGGCCCAGGACGATTCGGCGACTGCCGACGCAGTGTCGCCGCGGTGCTTTACATAGCGCCGTGCAGGGCGCGCTGAAGCCCGACGTCGCTGTTGAGGCGGTCTGGCTGGTCGATGATTTACGTGCCGCGCATGAGTGCAGCCGTTGCGGATTGCATTTTCTATGGTCAATAGTGTCGATGCTCTACGATTAGGTCAGTGGCTAACAGTCCAGCGAGAATGATGCTCCTATAGATGTCAAGCTGCGCTGCCAACCGTCCACGAGGAGTTCTTTAGGACGGAGAAGACCTCGCGGGCAACGTAGCGTTTCAGGCAACGGATAACCTCACTCTTGCTCATTCCATCTCCGGTGCGGCGACGCATGTATGCCTTGGTCCGGACGTCATGACGAAGCCTGACCAGGACGATGCGATAGAGGGCCGCATTGGCCTGGCGGTCGCCGCCGCAGTTGAGCCGGTGCCGGTTGGTCTTGCCGGAGGAAGCAGGTATCGGGCTCACTCCGCACAAGGATGCGAAGGCGGCTTCTGAGTGGAGGCGTTCCGGGTTGCTCCCAGCAGCGATCAGCAGTGTCGCCGCGGTGTCTGGTCCTACGCCGAAGACACTGACCAGGGCTGGCGCTGCCGTCCTGGTGAGTCGTTCCAGCTCGGCCTTCAGGTCGTGGATTTCCTTGCTGAGTTGATAGTAGCGGCTGGCCAGCGAGCGAAGACCGTACTTGGCCGCCGCCGTTTACATATGCATGAGTCGGCGCATGGCTTGCAGAATGTCCGCAAAGTTTCGATATCGAACATCGACCAGGATCGGCAACAGCATGGCTCCTTGGCCGGCGCAATCATCGCTCCGATGAGGAGGACGGCAGCAGGGCGTCGTCGGTATGGAATTCGCGCATCAGCTGGGCCAGCAGGAAAAAAATGTTCTCCACGGCGTTGGTGGCCTCGACGATAAGACAGCGGCGCTCAGGGTCATCGTCCGGTTCGGTGGGCAGGTACCTGGACCGGACTTCCTGCATCATCACCCGGCGGTCTCCCATCAGCTCAACGACAAACTCCCAGGATTCGGGATCGTCGTCTTCCAGGGCATCCAGGAAGATCAGAAAGGCGGCATCGGTCCCCTCCACCACGCTCGCGCGGAAGGCTTCCAGCGCGGGATCTCCGGGTAACTGCCGCAGTACGTCGGGCAGAGTCGCGAACTGTTCTTCCAGCCAGGCGATCAACCTCTGGCGGTTCAGCATGGCGCTATGGCGTTCGCCGCTGACGCCGGGGTGCTGACGGGACAGCTCACCCAGAAACTCGTCGATCCGAGCGTTGACTTCCCGAGTGGAGTCGCGGACCGTGCCCAGGGCCTCTCCCATACGGGCTCTGTCCAGGTAATCCGAGAAGGTCCGGAGCACCCGGGCCTGCTCCAGGTGCACCAGGTCCAGGGCCGTGTCAACGTCGTCAATGGCCCGGTCGTGGATGTACCGGGTCTGGGACTGCTGTTCTTCGTCGCTGGCCGGCCAGAAACGGGAGAACAATCGCATGGTCCACTCCGGAGCGGACAGCACGATGATGCGGGAAGGCATACCGAAAATGATGACGGCGATGGCCATTTGAGGGCCCAGGCCGATGTCCAGGGCGGTTACGGCGGCCTTGACCAGCGGTACGCCGAGGTACACCTCCACGTAGAGCAGGGGAACCAGTATCGCCGCTGAGAAGAAACACTGGCCGGCCCAGAACATACCGATCTGGCGGGCGGTGCCCCTCAAGTTTGCGGAAACCACCACTACGCTGATGCCGAGGCCGACGTAAGAGCCGTAGATATACATCAACACCTGTTCGACGCCCACCAGATTTGCCGCGGCCAGCCCGATGCCGAAGGCCACTACCGGCACCAGCGCCTGCACCATGAACGTGAGCAGCGCCCCGAGGACGAACGACAGCAGGATGGAACGGGTTGAGATGTCCAGCGCGGCCCGGAACCACGGCTGGTCCGCCAGGGGCGCAGCCGACTCCTTGATTAGCGCCAGACCGAACAACAGCGCGGCGATTCCGAACAGCATTGCGCCGGTTGCCCGGTAATTGCCCCGCCGGGCTCGCGTAATCACGATGCTCCCCACGCCCAGGCCACCGAGGGCGACCAGCCTGATGTCCAGGGTAACTATCAGCAGGATAAGTCCCACGCCCAACTGGGCGCCCAGCGCGATGGGATAACCCTGCCGCGCGGAAATCAGCCCCGACCGCACCATGCTGACGGTGATAAAGGTAACCGCCGGCGAACTCTGGGTAATCGCGCCGGCCAGCGACCCCCAGCCGAATGCCGCAAAACGGTTGTCGGCCAAACGGCTGGCCAGCATCCGCAGCCGGGGGCCAACCAGCGCCTTCAGATTCTCCGACAGCATCCACATCCCGAAAAAGAGCAGCCCTACTCCTCCCAGGATACCGGCGAACACTTCAACCATAAAATCACTTGCCCGGCGTCAAAGCGTCGGACTAATTGTCGTTAATCACCGGCTCCTATTTACAGTAGTGGGCGTAGTCGGCCCTGATCTTCCCCATGGTGAGCTCCCCTCTCTCCAGTTGACCACGCAACCGCTCCTCCATCGCCTCGGCACTCAGCGGAACAGTCCCGAGGGCGCTGGACACGGTCAGGCGATGCAGGGTGGTGTTGGTGTCCGTCAGGCATTTGGCGTATCGATGCAACATACGGTCGTCGGTGTCACCTCCGCAGGCCAGCATAACCAACAGGCCGACCATTATCGTCAGCGTGTTCAACAACCGGTGCACGGTTCGTTCTTCCAGGTGCCGTATGACACGCATTCGTCAGGGGCGCCGCAAGCCACTGGACAGCTGGTCCGCCGTCCTCTCGCCGAACAGACCGGACGCCGCCGCGGCAAAGTCGGGACCGACTAAGTAGCTCTGCAACGGGCTGTTGGCCGCCACCGGCCGGGACAGCGCCAGGCCCCGCTCCCGCTGGAACCTCCTCAGCACGTGGCCCATCCTTATCAGCAACGAGCGCAACTCCACCGGCGTCAGGTCGGCCCGTTGGCAAAGTACATTGCGGTGGATACCCCTTTCACCCGCCCGCCACACTTGGAACATAACCCGTCTGGCCACGACCTCCAGACCCGCCGTGAAATCGGCAGCCAGCTCCTCCGTCCAGCGGCCGGGCACCAATGTTCCAGAAGTTGCCATTGTCCCCGGCTCCGGAACAGTGTCCACAGCCGATGTTCTCTTCCCCGCTGGGCTGGTTCCTGTTGCCTCATTTACGGAATCGCGCTGCATCAATCAGTGTCTTGCCGTCTGGGTGGCCCGCCACCCAGGCTGTGGTTCGCCGGAACGTGGCCATGCCGACGCAACGCGGCGATCAGTGCGCCGGCCTGCTGTGTGTCCAACTCGTCAAAGCGAGCGGGCGCTTCGGCCCAGCGACCCTTGACCATCGGCCAAGTGGTGTTGGCGTTGGCCAGTAGCCGCTCCAGGTACCGCAGCTGTGCGGTGGTAGCTCGTTCCATCATCTCGCACCTCGCTTCGCGGCGGATGTCGTCCAACACGTCGGCGATCAGGTTCCGATCAATGTCGATGGGTCGCCGTTTCCATAGGCGACGGGATGCCCGCCTCGTTCAGTTGTCCCACGATGTCCCGTTCCGTACTCAACACGAACTCCGCGCGCCCCAGGTATTCCGACGACCCGTTCAGAAGTTCAACCACCAGTGTTTTACTGCCCAGTCCTGAAATGCATAATGCTGAAAGCGTTACCTTGCGCCCCCAACTCCGGTCGTCCGGAACGGTATAGAGTAGATAACTGCCTGCAACACCGTCTTCGTTGCAATTCGCCACCGGATTGTTCTCATCGTCCACGACCCGAACGCTGACGACATAATCGAGCGTGGCAGTGTACTGAATGCCATCATCCACCTCAGAAAAGCCTGGACGTAGGAGCCACGTCGTCGGTCGACACATCCGGCTCCACCGGTGGGCGTTCCGGCTGCAGGGGTTGATCGGCCGAGGCCGGCAGCCCGTAGTCGACGGCGCGCTGGCATACCCGGCAGAGTCCACCGCCCGAGTACTCGTCGCAACTGGTGCAGTAACAATCGACTAGCAAGCGCCCGCTTCCGGTGCGGGCTTCACGATCGATGTTCACCGGCGCTGGCATTCTGCTCTACCTTTCCACCAGCTGCAGCCTGCGGCCGCAGGGTGTCCACTCGTACCCGTTGGCCAGCAGCCAGCCCGGTTAAGCCCGGGCTCGATCGAAGGCTTGGCCCTCAGTCCGCACACCACGCCGGTTACCTGGCCTGGGTCCGCGCCTTCTCGTCGGGCGACGGCGGCGACCAGATTCCTCATCGCGTCGTGTATGCAGAGGACGCAGCGACAGAGCGGCTTGGGGTCAATAGGCATCTGGTTGTCCATCATGTCGCGGTGCTCCCTTCAACCTTGTTCAATTTATACCACACGTGTAGCATTTGCTGCCGAATCGTCTGCCCGGTCGTGGGCACTTTGGGATGTTGCATGGAAATCCTCTGTTGCCCTTGCTGCGGACAGCTGGGCCAGGTTCTACTGACCCAGCAGGAGTACGCCGATCGCTTCGGGAAGCCGCCCACGCTGGCGCTGCCCTCGGGCCAAGCCGCTGAGCACCCATGCCGGCTGCTCAGCCCCGCGGCGGCGGCAGAGCCAGGGGCGCCGGGACAGCGACGCCTCGGGGACGGCTAGGATGAGAACGCACCCCTCTGCCCGGTGTGCCTCATCAATAGCGTAGGCAAGCGCCGCAATGGGCGTTTTTTCGAAACCTGTTATAGCTGCGGGTAATTGCTCATGCCCAGGCCTTCGACCACCGTGTTCACTACCCCGGTTGCCAACGCCGCCGGCGACTGTTTTGAAGTGGGCGAAACCATCCGGCGGGTGGCCAGCGCCATTGGCGTCCAGCCGACGTCGGTTACGGCCGCGCTGGCCAGGGGTCGCCGGCCCGACGCTCCGGACGCACTGCGACGCATGAGCGAGCTCTACGATGCGCGTCAGGCCGAGGAAGCCAGGCTCCGGCTGCTGCGGGATCGGATGAGAGAACGGCTGGCCCGTGCTGCTGGGCACGATTGACCCATTTTAGAACCTGTCTCCGATCTCCGAAATAGGTTAAGTTGAGACTATTATCAGGGGAGGGGTAATCATGTCTCATTCCTATCCCAGCGACATCAGCCGGGAGCAATTCGCCCGTATTCTGCCGACGTTGGAGTCGGCCCGCCGTCGGACCAAGCCCCGCACCGTGGACTTGTACGACGTTTTCTGCGGCGTACTGTACCTCCTGAAAAGCGGCTGCCAGTGGCGAATGCTGCCCGCGGTCTTCCCAGGACTCTACTCTCAGCAGCGCCACGCCATGCTGGTCAAGCAGTGCCAGCTGGGTCTGGGCTATCCGGTGCCATCTCCGAGGCCCACGAGCAGGCGGTGATCTCCCGCCACGACCGGGAGGAGTTCCGCCGCATGGCCCTGCTGCTCCTGGAACAGCGTGGCCTGCCCACTCCCGAGTCCGCCAAGTCCTTCTCCAAGCGTAGGCCCTGGGTCTGAGCTGATCGTCCCGTCAGGCCGGCCCCCTGCAGCGGTCAGGTTTCAGCCCCGGCGGTCAGTCTCACCGGCAGCCGCGATGCCGGACGGAACTACCATCGAATGCCAGGAAGATCACTCATAAAAAGAGCCAGACGCCGACTGTACATCGGCGCCTGGCTGGTGTTCGGTATCGGCTCGGCCATTCCCTGGCGGGAACCCCGAATGCCGTTGGCGGCCCGGTCGGCAACTCTGCCGGTTCTCAGGACGGCTCTGATTGCGGGAAACGAATCAGGCCGCGGCAGCGTCGCCCACCGGGCCAACCATGTCACCCTGCCATCTATGGTTTAGCGTAATCAACGAAACCACTTCCCACCTCCAGTGCTGACGGGCTTGCGCCCCTCGGTTCGTAACGGGTGGAGTGTCCCAGCCACCCCAGCGTTCACAATACATACTATGCCATACGGCAATAACTGTCAACCACGGGTCTCTGCCTCGGTTATGTCATATCATTGGCCTCAGTTTCACCCGGGAGACCGCGATGGGCCATTGCCGATTTTGTGGTCACCGCGCCGGTTGGTTGCGCAGCAACCATCGCCAGTGCGCCGCAACTTACCGTCAGGGTTTGGCGCAGCTGGTTGATCTGGTGGTGGCCGCCTCCGGCCGGCCCGATTTCACCCAGCGGCGAATGCTGCGCATTCTGGATGGACTGGCTCAGCAGTGCTACGTGCCAATCGAATACCTGCACGCCGTTCTGGCCGCCGGCTGGCATCTGTCCGACCTGAACCGAATGGTGGATGACGTGCTGACCCAGTCGGAAACGGCCCGGTTGCGGGAGTTCCGAGACGGCCATCATCCGGCGTCCCAGACCCCTGACGACCGCAGGGCGTCGCTGCTGGCCGCGGCGGCGCGCGCTGCCCTGGCGACGCGCCAGCGGTCGCCACGGATGGAGCGGGTGTCGAACCTTTTGCAACGCTCCGACCTTTCCCATGAGGAGGGCCGCGAGCTGATGCTGCCGGCCTGGGAGGCCGCGGTAGCGCGTCAACTGGGCGATGTGGGCATCGACCTGGACCGGGAGGCCGCGCTGCTGTACTACGCTCGGCATTTCGACCTGGACGATGCCCAGCTGGACCATCACGGGATGCTGCGCCAGTTCGTTCAGGGTGCTGCCATTGCCGAAGCCGCGGCCGGTCTGGTCCCCCAGCGCATGAATTTCCCGCAAGGCGCGCCCTCGTCCGCACTGCTGCGCAGGTCGGAGCAGCTGGTGTGGCTCTTTGACGACGTGGAGTGTTGCCAGGGCCAGCTGCCTCCGGAGCCGTCGACCACCATCACCGGCGTGGCGGCGCCGGACCGGGATCTCCCCTATTACCGGCCCCAGTCGTTCGTGGACCGCCACGTGCCAGACCAGGGCTGGGAATCCGTGGCACGCGGCCAATTGGCGGTGGCCAGCGAACACCTGCATTTTCGTGGACCGGGCCTCAGTATCCGGTTGGCCTACGGCTCGGTGGTGCATTGGGAGCCGTACCACGACGGCATCGGCGCCGTGCCGCGCGCCCAGCCCAACCGCCTGGTGGTTTTCCGCAACGGCGACGGCTGGTTCATCTACAACCTGACCCGCAACCTGGCAGCCCCGTAGACCGCGACCATGCTCGGCGCCAACCGCCCCCTGAGTCGCGCAACCGGTCGGATCGACCCATGACTACCGGCGAGAGCGGAGGGGATCGGTGACGGGCCTGACATGGACGAATGGCAACCGGCCAGCGTGGCGCTAGCGATGCCGGACGCCGCATCTCGCCGCGCCGTCGTCGGTAGGCATTTTCCTCAGTCCTCAACTGCCGACTCGACGCCCTCGGTTATCCCCGGTGCAGAGCGTCGCTGAGTATGTATGCAACCTCTATCTACCCGGTAGCGTCATTACACCTAACACCTACCCGGTTCGTTGCCTACCCGGCAATCAGCCGGAATCCAAGGCCGGGTTGCCGGCATCGTCAGCCGCCTTGCCGGCCCGGACGCCGCCGGTGCGGTCCACTTCGCAGAAGGCGATCGCCGCCTCCTGCAATGCCTTCCCAGCCTCGATGGTCGCCGCCGGATCCCCAGCAGCCTGGGCCGTGTCCAGCCGGAACGCCGCCCACCACAACCCCGACAGTGGGTCGGGGTTGGCTCCGGCGACACCCGCCCAGGGCTGTTGCTGGGGTTGCCAGTTGGCGGCGGCCCGGTGTTCCCTCGCCGCCGCCGTCATGGCCTCGGCGGCAACCAACAGCTCCCGCAGCAGCGCTACCTCCTGGTCCGAAGGCGGACCGTCCTCGCCGGACCCACGACCGGCCAGTGCCCGTTTGCCGTACCGTACGGCCGCCCTGGCCAATTGCGCCCGGGTCCGGGTGTGCGCTTTCCGCAGTTCCGGAATCCTCGCAGTGGTCATTGGCTTACTCCGCGCTCCCTATTCCTTCCCAAATCCGATGCTATTCTCACCAATCCTTCCGACTGACGTCAACTGCCTCTTGATCCGACACCGCAACTGCCCTCCCAGAGCTTGGGGGTGTGCTTGGCGTCAAGGGTGATTCTGAGTAAACAATCAGCCCTATCTGCACGGGGTAGCGTCATTAATTTCAGCAGGCTGGGCCGGCAAGTCTATGATCAAGTCTACAACCTCTCCTACTCGCAACGTAATCGAACGAGGGCTTCCCCGACTACGACACCCCGACTACGACACCCCGTTTCGCACCGGCGACGCCATCTGACGCGACCGGCGCCCGACACGCCTGGGCAATGCACGGCCCGAGCCGAGATAGTGGTGCGTAACACCTAACGACGCTGGGTTGCCGCCGCCGTTGGTCCCCGAGAACCTTTCGGCTACGACATTCTGTGCGCCGCGGCCACACCTTCTGCAAACGGCCGGTCGTCCCCGGCAATCCATCTGGCGGAACGGGCCGGCTGGCACATCTTTCGGGATCGCCTTGGCCCCTGTCTGACGGTAGTGCAATAGGGGCTTTCCCTTTTTCAGTAGGCTGGACCGCCGAAACGGGACACCAAAACACGTCCCCTTGTCCCCGCGTCCCCCATAATCAGGGCGCCGTATTCCCATCCTCCAGGTGGCGCTACGCTAGCCAACGGTCGGTCAGCGTCGCCCCTTGTATGGTACGTAGGGATGCGACAGACCGATCCAACCTGGGTTGAAGAAAACCGTGGGCCAGCCTGGTCGTCGCATCCTATCCTGATAGAGCCCGAACAGTTGCCCGGGCCAATTGCGCCCGCATCATGCAAGGAAGGGCCGACAAGGAAGGGCCGACGTTCACACAGGAGATACCGATGGAAGGAGAACCGAGATTCGTAGGCATTGATGTCTCAAAGGCGCAGATGGACGTTGCAGTCCAGCCTACGGGACAGAGATGGGTCGTGTCCTACAACGAGACCGGAATCAAGTAATTGGTCTCCCAGATGGTGGATCTAGGTCCGGCCATGGTGTTGCTGGAGGCAACGGGTGGTCTGGAACTGCCGTTGGTGGCCGCTCTCGCTGCGGCGGCGCTGCCGGTGGTGGTGGTCAACCCGCGCCAGGTTCGCGACTTCGCCAGGGCCACCGGTACCCTAGCCAAGACCGACGCTCTCGATGCGGCGGTGCTGGCCCACTTCGCCGACGCCATCCGTCCTGAGGTGCGCCCTCTCAGAGACGCGGAGAGCCAGGTCCTCAACTCGCTGACTGCCCGCAGGCACCAGGTGTTGACCATGCTGGTCTCCGAGAAGAACCGGCTGGGCACTGCCATTAGCGCGGTCCGTCCCCGCATCGAAGCCCATATCGCCTGGTTGGAACAGGAGTTGAGCGACTTGGACCAGGAGTTAAGGCAGTCTCTGCGTCGAAGTCCAGTATGGCGCGAGAAGGACGACCTTCTGCGCACCGTTCCCGGCGTGGGGGAGCAGCTCTCTCTCACCCTGCTGGCCGACCTCCCCGAGTTGGGCACTCTGGACCGACGGCAGATCGCGGCCTTGGTGGGCGTGGCGCCCTTCAACCGGGACAGCGGCACCTTGCGAGGCCGACGCGCCGTCTGGGGCGGACGCTCCCGGGTTCGGGGTGTGTTCTCTACATGGGGACGCTGACCGCGACCCGTTTCAATCCCGTCATCAGCGACTTCTACCAGAGGCTGCTGGCGGCCGGCAAGGCGAAGAAAGTAGCCTTGGTCGCTTGCATGCGTAAACTGCTCACCATCCTAAACGCCATGGTCAAAAATAACTCTACATGGCGTGGTTCGTGTCCCGCCGAAATTGCCCATCTTTCTTGACAGCCAACACAGTTGCTAGCCCGTTCATCCACCATCACCCCCGCCCTTGACACCTTCGCCAACTGCGTACCTCCACTCGGCGCGCACTCCGGACAACCCCACGTTGATCGACCATCGTTAGCCTGACCATAGATGCAGTGCCCTGCACAGAGGCCGTGTCACGCATGCTCCAGCGCCTCGACCGGTTGGCCACCGTGCTCACAACGAGTATCTGAGTGCCAGGTCGTCTCTGATTCCACCTGGTAGCATCATTAAATCCACCCGGTACCGTCACGCGAAGTCCACCTCGCCAACTTTTCGTCCGCATCGATCTCGCCGCAAAGGCGCTCATGCCGATCGACTCCCGATCCGCGCAATACCGGATGGTTCCGGACGTCGCCGACGTCATTGTCCGGCTGAGGTCTATGGATACTGAGCGATTTATCCCCCGGGAACGCTGTGTCTACGATAGTCCGGCCCCTGCAGTGGCAGCACGGTAACCACCATCTTGTCCAGGAGGCGCGACGCGATACGCGGGCGGGCCGCATCAATGTCGGACAGCCGGTCCGACGTGGTGATGATGGTGGGCAGACGCTCCTCATAACGGTGATTGACGATCTGGAAGAGCTTATCCTCGGCGAAGGGCGTGTTGCGCTCCGCTCCCAGGTCATCCAGCACCAGCAACTGGGCGCTGCTGATCCGCATCAGCAGGTCAGCGTGAGCGACGGCGCTATCAGGACTATAAGCAGCCCGTAGGTGGTCCAGCAAATTGGCGACGGTGGAAAAGTACACATCATCGCCCAGATTCCGGCGCACCACGGCAGCCGCCACGGCCAGGTGGGTCTTGCCCACTCCATAGGGCCCCATGAGCATCAGCCATCCATTCGGACGTTCGGCATGGGCCCAGCGTTTGACGTAGGCGTGGGCGACCGCAAAAGCGGCGGCCTCCTCGGGAGTGAATATGCCGCCACCATCGGTCCGGAAAGCATCGAACGTCATGCGGTCCGCCATAGCCGCGGGTATCTCTCCCAGTTTGCGCATGGCGACATTTACCGGGCGGCCCAAGCTGTACACCTTGGAGAAGCCGTCAGCAGTATTGAGGCGGGTTCTGAGGAAGTCATCCGCCTGGTCAAGGGAACCCCGCACGGTGATCACCGTTGGCAATCGCACCGAATGGCGGTGCGCCAGCAGCTGTAACAACCGGTCCTGCCCCCACGACGTCGTGGGATTAACCGGCAAGTTATCCAACGCCAGGAACGAAGCATTGCGGACCTGTTCGAACATATCGGCGAAGCTGGGCTCTTCGTAGTCGTTGTCAAAGCCGGTCCTGAGGTAATCCAACAGGTCAGCAGCGGTGATCAGCAGAGCAGGGTTGCCCAGGTCAATCTGCCGGTTGACAATCGCAGCGGCCAAATAGGTCTTGCCAGCGCCGCTGGGGCCAGTGATGGTAAACCAACCGAACGGATCCTCAGCATATCGGACTGCCGCATCCAGAACCGCGACGAAGGCACGGGTGCTGACAATGTCAGCCGTGGGACCAGCGGGGTTCACAGCAGCAAAAGTAGACTCTCGGAGAATTCCCAGCCGGCTGTAACGCTCCAGGGCTTTGCTACGCCGCGCACCGTTGAGATCGGACTCCTGACATTCACACGGATAAACCCGCCCGAAATCAGGGTGGGTCACGGGAACGTTGGTCGTCAGCCATCCCACTCCATTGCAGATCGGGCACTTCCCGGCATCAGAACGAGTAGGCTGGTCATGAACCGTGTCATCGACCGGGCGACTGGGCCGGTTTGAGACGGTACGGCGCAGGATATCACTCAGGTTTTCCATAGTAACGATAACACCGGTATAGGGTCGTTGATAGAAGTTTCCGAAGCCAGCCAGGCGAATACGCTGGGCAGTTCATCCAGATATTCCTCCACCGGAAGCAGTTGCCTGAACTGCCACGCCAACATATGTTCCCAGTCCTGCCCCGGTTGTGTTCGCAAATCCGGCTCCTTCAGGTCAGCATCCAGACCTTAGCACCGCGCCATCGTTGGCTGCCCAAGTTCCTCCAGGGAATGTTGTGATATCGAACCCAGAACCGTGGCGCGCCCCCCGGGGCCCAGTAATAGACGCTAATCTTGGCGGCGGTCGCTGTGTACTGGCTCACCATCAACCGAGATAACCTGGCCCACTGCTCTATGTTGCAAGCTATCTCCGGCCTACCAACAACGGTTGTAAACGTGGGATATGCAAGTCCACTACCTTCCGGATTGACGTAGTCGTGTAGCTGTAACTATGTCACTATGCGAATTTGTGACGGTGCGTATTCGTATGCTGGTAAGACCGTAAGTTGCAAAACTTGCAGAGTCTGAACCTAACCAACTGGCGTACTGGTAAATTCTCGAACTCGACAGGAATTTCACGCTTTATTCTGGCTGATTTTGAACCGGGCCGGCCCGGTTCAAAAAGATAGTTTCGTATTAATACGGTAACTTTAAGTTACCGGGAACCGGGCCGGCGCGCGCGCGCGTGGGCCCAGCGACTTGCGTCAGCTGCTGCTTCAACCGGTCTCTAACTTCCGTCGGGCCTAGCTCGCTTTGGTGTGGGGACCAGAACTCGCCGACAATCGAATTCCAAAGCCTGGAGCACGAGCCTGTGTTGCGACAAAAGTACGTATCGCCTGGCAACGCCATGACACTCTGCCAGGTAGTCGGCTGCATGGTACCTGCACCGCATGAGGGGCAGGGTGACGAATCTAGGTCCGTGCGTTGCAGTGGTGCAGAATCATTAGCTTTTGGTGGAATTGGCGAGCATGCATCTGGTTCGACTTCATACCGGACTTCTAGTGTGCGGTTGGTGACCGACATGACCGCCTCGGCCGCGATGGTGTGGTGGAGTGGCAACATGAGCCATTCCTTGGCGAAGTCAGACTGTGTTGCTATCGTGATTTCGCTCTCCGTTAGGCTGAGGGCTGCTGTAGGAGCCAAGAACGAATCATAGAGGTCTGTCGGTAGGGACAACTTGATTTTCGTCATAGCTTTGCGCCAGATTTCATCAGCGTCTGCGTTTTTTGCAGTTATCGGCTTGAACGGTGTTGATTTACCCGATGATTGGGAGTTCTTTCGGCCTTTCTTGCGGTGGCTTTGTTGGGTCCTTAACCCATCATCGTGCTGAGCTTCAGGTGAACTTTGGAGTTGCTTCGGCGGTACTTCATCTGTACTTATGGTTAACTTAAGGTCATCTTCACATATGGTCTCCGAAGCTGTCGGCTTGGTTTTGGTGGGTTCCTCGTGATTGGCATCATTGGCAGGCGCGTCATTTGGTGGGGCCTCTGCAGCTATTGACTCCGTACGGGACCGCTGGGCCGTGATGGCTGCTATCATTGGGAGTTGTGTCTCTGTCCGGATAGCCATGTAAGAGAACTTCTTGCCCGTTCGCGTTACGCTGATCAGCCCGTCGGCTTTGAGTTCGCTGATGGCCAGCGACAGTGTCTGCGGCGTTACTCCTAGAAACTCGGCAAGTTCCTTCTGAGCAAACCACACCGGCTTGCCCGCCTTGCCGGATAGGTCGTCGATTATCTCGTAGACCCGATCAGCCACCGTGTTGGCCGGCGGTTCTGTGTCAGCCGAAAAAGTTTTGCCGTTTTGCGTTACGGAAACTCTTTTGCCGTTCTGGTGGGTTGTCATGGCTGGCCGCATCTTGATGCGGTATTGCCATTCTCCGCGACCGTGCTTTCTCCAATATCAGGGTAGGACAGCTGGTGCCGCGGCGGGATGTCTCTGTCCGCCAGCATGATCTTGTCTCGACGGCAGTGGCGCGACAGGTTGAGCACGTGCTGGTTGGGTTTATCCAGCTTGCCTGCCGATGTCGCAACTCCGATTCGATCGGAGTCTATGGCAATCATGCGGGTGTAGACGGTACGCCTCGGCTGTTGGTCGGGGTCCCTGTGTTCCACAGTGTCCCGGCCGCTGTGGCGTCCTTGCCCGGGAATTGCACCGAATGGGGTGGTCCTAGTATTGTTACGTTCTGTAGGATGTGCTATCTTTGGCATAAGAATACCCTATCGGCACTCATCGCGAGCGACCGTGTAATCCCGTCTTTGCTTTGGTGGGGTGGGTATTTGTTAGGCCAATCCTCCGTCAGAAAGTCGATTGGCCTTTTTTATTATCTAAATTTCATAGCCGTTCATAGGCGCCGGTCCGTCGCGGACGGTAGGTTCAAAGGGTAAGCGAGTTCGTCTTTGCGTAGGTAGTCGGCTACCGCGAGCTTCAGTATCTCGGATGGCTTCAAACCGTCACGTTTTACAATTCGATCGAGGCGTTTCCACGTTTCGTTATCTAGATTCGCGGTAGCGCGTCGCCTGCGTTTTTCCGTGCTCGTCGTCATGTTAGGCTCCAAGTCGCCGTCAGTCTCGTGGCCGTGATGCGATTGGTTACAGAGTGCGCCAAATTGTGGCAAACGGGGCCTTTTGCGACTGAATTGAGACTAACGGCTATTTAGGTAGGTTGTCAAGCATTGGTCGCTGGATTTCGGGCTATCGTTCGCCAGTTGGGCAAAATGTTGTGCATTGGGGCAGTGGACAGTCTATTGCCCCGGCTGTCGGAAACCCCTTTTGTTCAGCCAGTCCCTGAGTGCTTCTTCAGTAATTTCCGACAAGGTCATGTCTGCCTCAATGGTGGCGTACTGGATGCTGCGGCGTAGTGCAACCGTGATATGGGAAGTGAGTCGCTTTTTCCCCTTCACGTCATCTGTGCGAGATATGACGCCCTTCGGGGAACGCCGGTGGTGCATCTCGAATCCCCGTTGCAGCAAGTATTCCCGCATGGTCTCGTCGTCAAGTTCGTCCAAGGATATTAGGTTGGGGTCGAGTTGCGGAGCGCCCAACTCGGGGAAATCTAGCTCGGTTGTAGTGGAAAGCGACTGGAGGTCGGCGGTGCGTCCGTCAGGCATAGAGAATCTCCTCGTTAAGATCAGGCTGTTGGTTTTCGATAAGACTGATCTGTTTGGACAGCCAATCCCATAGCACCTGCATCTCGGCGGCGGCCGGGCTATTGGGGGCGAACTCGCAGACTCCCAAGCCGGCCAGGATAGCGTCCCAGTGGGTAACACGACGGATCAAACTTGCGGGCGCTATCGGGATGCCCATTCCAGTTAGGGTGACTAGCAACTGCTGGCGGCGGGTCTTGATGGACGGCAGGTTATTGGGTACAAGGGCCATGTTCCAGCCATTTTGTACGCCACGATGTACCAGATTCGCCGTGATCATGATTTCGTAGGGCGCGGCCGTTATGGGTATCAGGATCAGGTCAAGGATGCCTAGGGCGTGGTCCATGGTGAATGAATCGGCACCGGGCATATCGCAGACTAGGAGTTCTTGGTCGCCAGTCAGTGCCATCTTCTGGAGGGCCGCAATGCCGTCTCCGGACAATGAGCCTTTCACGGCGTTGAGCTTGGGAGCGTTGGGGCTGTGGGTGGCGCGGAGTTGGCATTGACGCAAGGATGTGGGCTGAGGGTCGAAGTCGCACAAAACCGTTTTGATGCCGGCAGCCGTTGCCCTCTCGGCGGTATTGAACGCGAGGAGGGTCTTGCCGGTGCCGCCTTTCCAGGATACGAAGCCGATAGTTGCCATACGCTATTCCTTTCTGTAAGGCTGGTGTTTTAGCTACGTGACTACGGCAATTGACGAAACCGCAAATTTACCGGGTGGCATATTCACCGTGTCAAAGGTTAACAGAGTGGCGATGCTGAATGCCTAGCGTCGGAACTACAAGATTGCGGAGTTTTCAACCACAAGGGCGAAAGAACCATAGCCTTCCGGTTTTCTAAAAAAGCGGCCAATGTAGCGTTGTGGACACTTCGGAAGCCGGACGGGTCCACTGCGTCGTGCCGGCCGATTACAGCGTGGGGAGCGAGCTGGACCGGTTGGTCGCAATCCCCCAATTTCGGGACACCAAAACACGACGTTTGCCGCTCCGCCTCCTCAGCCAGGCCAGGGTGCGGACAGAGTCTCCGGCCGTCAGTGCGCCGGAGTTCAGAGATTGAGCCGGAGGATGGCATCGGCGATGTCGGGTCGCATCCGGTAGGTGTCGGACTGGTTGTCGAAGGACATGGGGTGGGGCAGGCTGGGGTTGTGATGGAGGCGGATGCGTCGTACGGCGTGGCCCTGTTGAGGACAGTCGGCCGGAGAGTGGGCGGGCGGTGATTCACACGGCGTTGAGCAGGGAATCGCGCGCGATGGTGTGCCTGTTGCTATGGGCCACCAGGCGGTAGATGTCGCGGACGTCATCGGTGAGGAACCGCCAGAAAGCAGTCACGTGGTCGTCGGCCCAGTGTCCCGCGGGGACTGTCGCCGGAGCGGCCTGGACTGCGGTGATTGGCTCCGGGTCTGTGGCTGGTGCAGCGGCCACCCTGTCGGCGCTGGCTGGCCTTTCCGCCGCCGCCTTGCCCAAGGCGATCAGGCGGAGGACGGAGATGACATCATCAGGGGTGTCCTAGGTTACGATCAGGTCGATTTTTACCATGACTCTCCCCGCAGGATGCCTGCGTTGATGAGTGGTGGAACGGGCGACGAAACCAGGGAGCGTCCGTTCCCTGTGGGAGCGGAGTATCCAGGCTGGAGTGAGGGCCTGAGGCCCGGTCCAGATTGCGGGTAGCATCGCAATGAGGCTGGCGGGGAGGGTCAAGCCGGGCTGGAGCACGAAGGGCTGGGCTACGGGATGGCGCGGCGGCGTTCCCGCTTGGATCCCCCATTACCATGCCTGCCTAATCACGTTGAAAATAGACACCATCAGCGCCGAAAAATGAGGCCGTCATAAAAGTATGATAAGGGCTATTTATCGGACATTTATGGGCAGCCGGGACAAGCCGGTCCGGCGACTGGTCCCGCGGAGGCGGATGTCATGATCAGGGTGGTGAGTTGGAACATCGCCAGGCGGTTCCCAGCGCAAGAGCATAGATGCTGAATCTCGGCCGTAGCCCGCAATCCGAATTGGTGAAGTCCCCGGATGTGGTGAGGACCGGAGTGAGGCGTAACTCCGTGTTTGACCCCGGCCGGCAGGTGGATAGAATTGCGTCGTCATGCGCCAACTCCGCCCCTATCAGCAGGACCTTCTCAGCCGGGTTCAGAACGCCCTGGCTGGTTATCCCAAAGGGCGGCTGATGCTCTAATTACCCACCGGAGGCGGCAAGACCGTCATCGGCGGCGCCCTGCTTGCCCGTTGGCTAGACGATAACCGCAAGGCGGTCTGGCTCACCCACCGCAAGGAGCTGGCCGAGCAGACCCGTGGGATGCTGGCCGATGCCGGCGTTTCGGCAAGGACGAATATCCGCTGGCCACCGGGAACCGACGCCCCGGCCATGGACGGCGGGGTCGTCATTCTCATGGCTCAGACCGTAGGTCGACGCACTGACAGACGTCAGGTCTGGAACCGTTACAATCCGAACGACCTGATGGTGATCGACGAGGCTCACCACGCCGCCGCCGCAGGCTGGGCGCGGGCCATGGAGCAGTGGCCCGGCCCCATCGTCGGCATGACCGCGACCCCGTGGCGCAGGTCGGAAACAGAGGGGTTCGACCACCTGTTTGACGACCTGCTCTGTGGACCACAGACTGCCGACCTGCAGGTTCACGATCCTCCATTCCTGTGCTCGGCCCGAGTATTGTTGCCTGTCGTGGAGCGGCGTATCTCGGGTGGCGCGATAGATCACCGCCTCGGCGATTACACCGAAGCCGGCATAGCGCAGGCCAACCGGGACGACCCGGACGTAATGACCGCCGGGGCGCTGGCCTTCTGGCGACAGCATGCCAACAACCGCCCCACCATCGCGTATGCCGTATCCGTTGATCACGCTCACAATCTGACCTCCGTGTTCAATGATGCCGGCGTCCGCGCCGTGGTCATATTGGGCGACACCGAACGCAGAGCACGCGACGGGGCGATCGCAGGATTTCGGGACGGGAGTGTCAAAGTCCTGGTCAACGTTATTGTCGCCACCGAGGGGTTCGACCTGCCCGACGCATCCTGCGTTATCATCGCCCGACCCACGCTGAGCCTTGCGCTCTACCTGCAGATGGTGGGCCGAGGCCTGCGACCCAAACCTGATCGAGGCGATTGTCTGATTCTGGATTTGGCCGCGAACGCCTTGACCCACGGGCTGCCCGAGAAACGCTGTGAATGGTCGTTGGCAGCGCGGGGAGCCCCGGCATTGGGCGCACCGCCGGTGGTCTGGTGTCCCACATCCTGGTGTGGCGTGGCATCTCCCGCCGCCAGCCACCACTGCCTGGGCTGTGGGCACGCCTTCGGCAAAGACTGCAATCGCTGCGGTCGGTGGCGGGCTCACAAACGCTGGCAATACGAGGGTCACTGCGGCGATGGCCACGCGCGGGTCTGCGACCTTTGCCACATCGACGCCCATATCCAGGCGCACCTGCCCATCGCGCCGCCGTTGGATGAACTGGTTGGCCAGCATGACCCGGAGGACGCCATGACTTTCCCCGGCGACGCCGAGATTGACGATGAACTCGCCAACCGGCTGTCCGCCCTGTTCAAGGAACTCCTTGAGGCGGAGCGGCAGAGCAGCGCGGGGGCGAGCGACGCCCGGAGGAACGAACTGCGCCGTTGGATAAGCCAGCGTCAATCGGCGTTGAACGACGACGATGAACTGGAGAGATTGTTCAGCGAGTATGTCGGCGCCTTGCCGGACCCTCCGAACCGGGTGCAGGAGCGTCGTATATTCGGTGAGTGGGAAGGAAATCTGCGCTCGGAATTGGTCCGGTGGCAAGATGAGCTGAACGAACTGGAAAACAGGCCGGTGGACAAGCGGGCGATTTTCACCAGCTCACGGGATAAAGCGATGCATCTGCTGAACCGTCAGGCTCATGAGGCCGATCTGATGCCGGATATGGTCGGCGATGACCAACAGTACGGCAGCGACGTTTCACGGCTGCCTGAATGTGGCCAGCCTCGATCAACCACGGCCCGAGGCGCCACGCTGCTGAAGCCCCGCATTGCGGGGTCGCTGACGGATCTGGTTGATGCCGGTGACGGGAGATGGGAACGAGTGAAGGCGATCCGCAGCCAGACCCATCAGAGCTGGTCCAACATCCGCAAAGCGGTGACGGCTCTCCAAGGCCGTGAGCACGAGGCGTTCGGCACGCCCAACGTGGAGAACGGCGCCAAGTCGTGCGTGCGGAAAATCCAGCGTGAAGCCGGGTTAAGTCTCGCGCAGATTGAAGATTTGCTGGACGATAACGGGCTGTAAGTTGTCGCAAACGATGCTCTGATGTAGCTACGCTCAGCCATCGCGGTTGCCTCCCTGCGCACGATAACAGGAGCCGAACCCGCAACTCCGCACCGTGCCCATCAACGAACCCACGGCGCAACCGATATCCGGTTGTACCCTGGATGGCCGCTGCACGCCGTCGGTTTGGTCGTGTTGGTGGCGGAGCCGGCGATAGCCATGCGTTCCTGGCCGGGATCTTCTGTTACATACCCCGAACGGAAAGGTCGGCAACAACGCCGAAATGGTCCGACAGATTCCCGTCCTGATGGACGTTGCTGATGACGCCGAGGGAGTCGGCGGCGAGGTCTTGGCTCAACGCGATGTGGTCGATGGTTCTCCGCCCCTGAAAGCCCAGGCCCGCGGTGGCGATCAACAGGTTCGGCCCGAGGGTGGACTGGAGGGCTGCGCGGAGGCGGAGCGGCGTTGCACTGCGTTGCCCGATCCGCTGGTTGAAATCTCCCACCACGACGAGGCGCGTTCTGGGAGCCCGTTTCAGCAATCCGGCCAGGCCAGCCAGATACTCCTCGTGGTCCTGCCACATCTTCCGGTCCCAACGGGTACCCACTCGCGAGCCGGAGTAGGGAATGCAGACGCCGATCACCGTTACCTCGCCGACGCTGGTTTGGGTGACGCCGGCCACGAATCGCCCGGGCGGGAGCGATGCGTGGCCAACAGCAGCCACGGCCTCCCAGGGCGCTCTGGACCACAGCAGGACCTTCCGCCTGCCCCTCCTGACCCTTTCGGAAGGGTTGACCCCAGTTGTCCTGGGCGCAGATGGAGTAGCCGCCTGTCAACGCCAAACGCGCGGTGTCGGTCTCGGTGAGACAGACGATGTCCGCAGCGTGCTGGGCAATGCGGCGCTGCAGCTCCGCCGCTTTCCACTTGGCCGCGGCCCACTCGACATTCCAGTTGAGCAGTTTCAGAGGCATGGAGCATCGTCTCCTCGGGCGGCGTGGTGATGGTGAACAGCGCGAAACCGGTTTAGGACCGAGCAACCCAGACGCCATTCTGGTCGGGCGTTGGTGTCGGCGAGTGAATATCTCATCCCGTGACAATATCAAAAGCAGCGCATCAAAGGAGCAACAATAACCCATGAGAATGTACCCGCGAGAGTTTCCGTCCGGCCGCCGCAGGAAGCCGAAGCGGCAGGCGGAAAGACGAGTTTACGAAGCCCTGGCAGGCAGCGACCGCCGGGGCTTTTGCTATTACGAGTGGCGCAAGGGATATGAACACATCGAGCTTGACTACGCCGTGTGGATCGAAGGGCTGGGCCGCTTCGCGCTGCAGGTGAAGGGCGGCCGCTACTTGCTCATCGACGGCGAGTGGTATTTGAAGACCCGGGACGGCCTCCAGCCGGTCAAGTCGTGCCCGCTGGACGAGGCCAAGCTGGCTGCGTTGGACTGGCACGACGACATCAAGGAGCTGGCCGAAACCCACTACAACCCGTACGTCATTCCGGTGTTGATGTTTCCGGACATGGAGCCCGATCTGGCCATCAATCAATTGGCCAAGCGCACGGGAGTGTACGTGATCTGGGGCGTCGGCAACCTGTTGGCTGACTTGGAGAAGATTGTTCGGAGCCGCCGGGTATCGGAGGCTCTGGGGATGGGCCGCATCGCCCGCGAGGTGCATGCGGTGACCGACGGGTTGATCTACCTGGAAAAGTTCGGGAAGCGCTGCGGTGCCGATGCGGCGGGTCAGCCGGTTTCCGGCTCAGAGCGACGGCAATATACCGGGACGCTTCGGCTGACGTTGGTCGGTGTGGATGTCACGACGACCGGCGCCCGCGGCGTGCGACCGGTGGGATAACTGCCCATATTGCCGGGAAGTCCACGCCCTGGTCCAACGCATAGGCGGCATCTCGTCGTCGCAGTCCGGCCGGGCGCCCACATGCGTGCGCCGTCGGCGCCGGTCGGCCGATGGTCACCGGCGCTTTTCCATGCGGATGACGGGCGCATCCGACCCGACCCGACCGGCAGCGTGCCCATCGCCGCCGCCGCCATTGGATGTTGCTGCCATTGGCTGTCGTTGCCATCCCCCCAACCTCAATCCCAAAACCAATCCCAAAACCCATTCTGGAGTGAACAGATATGAAAACCACCGCGGGCGTAGCGCCCGTCATTTTGTCCCTCTACCCGCAGCTGGACGCCGGACAGCTGGAGCTGATCAGCAGCCTGGACGGCCCCACGCTGGGCGTCGCCGGTCCCGGCGCCGGCAAGACCCTGACGCTGGCGCTCCGGGGAGCCAACATCCTATTGCGGGGGCTGGCCCGGCCGGAGGAGTTGCTGCTGTGCACCTACAACGCGGACGCGGCCGGTGAGCTGCGCCAGAGGTTTGACGCCGTGGCCAGCGCGGCGGATTACGGAGTCAGCACCGGCCGCACGCGCGTGTGCACCATCCACAGCCTGTGCGGACGGCTCCTGGCCGAACACCCCGAGCGGGTGGGTTTGAGGCGCGGTTTCCGCCTGCTGGACAACGATCAGCAGGCGAACCTGCTGCATCGGCGGTTCGACGACGTTTTCGGCCCCGACATGTTGGATCTGGAGGGCCGGGGCTGGCGACGTCCCCCGGCGGTGGTGAAGGGCGCGCTCAAGTACTTCGAGCGGATCTGCGATGAGGTGATCAATCCCCGGAACCTGACCCGTTCCCGCAGTTCCTTCATTGCCGCCGTGGGCCGCTGCTACCGGCGCTACGCGCGCCTGCTGCTGGATGAGAACGCCGCCGACTTCGCCCACCTGCAGGCCTGGGCAGACCTGCTGCTGGATGACGATGACGTCGCCGATGCAATCTCCGGTGGCATACGGTACCTGATGTGTGATGAGTGTCAGGACACCAGCCACGTGCAGGAACGCATCCTGACGCGGCTGTCCGCAGCGCACGGCAACCTGTGCGTGGTCGGCGACGAGGACCAGTCCCTGTACCGTTTCCGCGGCGCCACGGTGCGCAATATTCTCGGGTTCGGCGAGCGCTTCCACGACTGCCGGGTGGTGGAGCTCACCGTCAACTACCGCAGCCACCCCGACATCGTCAGGGCGTATGACGGGTGGATGTGGTCGGCGGACTGGTCCAACCCCGATCCCGAAGGCGCGCCCTTCCGCCATGCCAAGACCATAGTTCCCCACGACCCGTGCGGGTACGACGATTACCCGGCGGTGATCGCCGTCGAGGGGCGCGACCCCGACGACGAGGGAAGGCAGCTGGCTGATCTGCTGCGGTTTCTGAAAAGCCGCCGAGTGATTGAGGGTTATCACCAGGTGGCGTTGCTGTTGCACAGCGTACAGGATGATGTGTCCGGACCCTATCTGGACGCCCTGAATGATGCGGGCATTCCCGCGCGCTGCGTGCCGGCTGGCTCCGGTCGCGGGGAACGAGGCCGGAGACGCTCCCAAGGAGCGGTGACCGTGACGACCATTCACCAGTCCAAGGGAAGGCAGTGGCCGGTGGTGATCGTGGGGTCTCTTGATTTACACAATCCCAACGTGGATCCGGTGGGCAGGTCGTTGGGGCCGTACTATCTCCGGTCTGACGCAGAGCCCGCCCGGCTCATTGCGGCCTTCGACCACATGCGCCAGCATTACGTGGCCTTCTCCCGAGCCGAGCGGCTGCTGGTGCTCACGGCCGGTGGTCCGGTGCACCAGCGTTTTGGCGACATCTGGGATGAGGCCCGCCGTTGGAGAGAACTGTGCCAGAGGGACATTGAGGCGCTGGCCCGCCAGCGGTTCGAGCCCAGGGAGAAGGGCTCCACGCGGGAGGCCGCGCCGGTGACGGGGCGGGTGATGCTGCGCCTGATGGGCGTGGACGTGCATTTGGGGCAAGTGCCGTCCTGAGGGCGCCGCGCCGATGGCGGCGAAACCGCATCTGCGCCGTCGTCCCTGCAGTCGAGCTGGTCAACGTCACCAGGGGCGCAGCGTCTTACCGGGACGCCGCTGGTCTTGGCCATCGTCCTCTGTATGGTGGCCGTCGTTCCCCCTGGCGCTCCGGTACCGGCTGATCCCGGACCCGGACCACGGACGGCTGTGGGACGTGAAAACCGAGCGCTGGCGAACGCACTGCCAACCCTCGGGAAAGGTCGCGCAGGCCCCGTCCATACCACACCACACCACACCACAAGGAAGTGAAAATCATCATGCGTCATGAAACCGCTGGCAATGCCACGGCCCGGGGGCCGCCCCCGACCGCTGGGCGAGCGCTACCCGCAGGGGGGCGACATTCTGCCCCCAATTCACCATCATTCACCATCCAAAGCCTGGCCGCAGCTGCCGCGGGCCGATCCGGGACCTTCCCGGGTCGGCCCGCTTCCGTTTCTGCGGACCCGGCGCAACCTTCCAATCACAATCGCAACAACAACAAAAGGTGATTAAACATGAAAGTCGTGAAAACCGATGACAACCGCCCCATGACCCTGAAGGAGATCGAGATCTGCCAGCAGTTTGAGCAGAGCGACCGGTCCGGCCAGGCGCTGTGGTGGCCCCTGGTGGCCCCCGGCGACCCCGCCCCCGACTGCCTGGTCCTGCTGGAGGGCAACGGCCGCTACGCTCTCACCTTCCTGCACGACCAATGGTCCGTGCGAGACGGTGGATGGTACCGCCACGCCGAGGACGGCGCCGTCACGCCGATGGGCAACGTCCGGGAAGAGGCCTGGGATGCGGCCATGTCCATCAAGGACCGGCTGTCCCAGGACCTGGACTTCGGCTGCTACGTCATCCCCGTGATGGTGTTCACCGACATGACCCCAGACCCGGACATCCTGGAGGAGATGCGGGGCAGCAAGGTCAAGCTTCTGTCGGGTCTGGACGACCTGGTGGCCAGTCTTGCCGACCTGCCCGAAGGGGACCAGGTGCAGAAGCAGCTGGGCAAGCGGTTGATCTCCGAGGAGGTGGAGAAGCTGAACCGGCGGCCCGCTGCCGCCAGACCGGCCCAGCCGCCGAAGGCGGCGACCCTGACGGTGAGCGGCGGAGCGGTGACGGTCCGGGACGGAGATGATGTCCACATCGATATCCACCTCCACTTCACCATCACTGCACCCGGCGATGGCGACAATCCGTCGCTGAACGTTCGGGTCCAGTAGCACCCCGCACGTCCGGCCGGCGCTCACCCCGCTGGCCGGACGTTGCACGCGTTGTCAGCTTGTCAGCATGGAACTGGCGTCCGCGTGGAACTGGCGTCGGGCCAGACCATCGCGCCCGAGCATTCGCTACGCGCCGTCTCATCACCGTGGTTTACGGCGGCGATGGCGACGGTCCCCCGCTGATCGGGCCGGTGAGGCCAAAGGGACGTCCGGGTATTGTTTCCCGCTTTGCCTTGGGGTCCTTACAGTAAACGGTCATGCGCTCCTGCAACATCATCGTCGCCACGAACCTTGGGGGTTTACTTCCGGTAGCGTGCTCGGACGGCGCATCTGGCTTTGTGCGGCCTCGCCGATCCACCCCATCCACTGTTCGATGAAAGCGTCCTCGTCCCCCTGGTCAATCGGAGTGAATGGCCAAGCCACCTGGTGAGTATGCATCACCGGCGACAGGGCTAGCATTGCGTCGGGATCGCCCGGGTGCATATCGAAGGGTGCAAAGCCCCGCCTTTCGGACCCACCAAAGGTGATCATGAAGGCCGTTTCGTACCACCGGAACCCTCCCTCGTGCTGGGCGTCGCAATACCACAACGAGTGGGAACGGCCTGTGTACCCGTATCGGTCTCGGGGAACGGAGAGGCTGATCGATGTATGGGCCACTACGTCGAACGGCAATTGCATACGTTCGTCGGGTTTCGGAACAGCTAGCGTGATCGTGCCCATGCGCAAAGTGGCGTCGTTCAAAGCCCAGCTTCGGGGAGGGGAACCTGCTACACGGACTGCTGGCGCGTTGTCCGCAATCTGCTGATGGAGCAGGGCCAGAGTGGTTTCCAACGACTGTTCGGCTGCGGCCCGAAGCGTTCTCCGCCGCTCCGCTTCGACTTGGGCTGCAGACTGTTGACGCTCATCCTCCGCTTTTCTCTGTACGGCCAGAGCGTTGGCCTGTTGCAGGCGAGATGCTGCCGCGGAGGCCGCTTGCATACTTCCCTGCAACCGCGCCAGAAGATTCTGAGGCCGTGGGCGTGCTTCGGGGCCCTTGTACAAGCATTCGTTCACCAGGGATCGCAGCCTGTCGGGAATGCCTGAGATGGTCTCTGGGGTCTCTTCCAAGTGCTGTTGCCGCAGGTCGACTCCCTGGAACGGAAGCTGTCCCGTCAGGAGTTCATATGCCACAACCCCCAAAGCGTACACGTCCGTAGCGCTGCTGGCCCTCTCGCCTCGCCACTGCTCAGGCGCGGCGTAGGCGCGGGACATCGAGTACTTCAGCGTGTCCGGCGCGGTGGTGGCCTCGGCGTAACGGGCGATACCGAAGTCCGCAAGGCGCCAGCTGCCATCCAGCAGGAGGATGTTCTCCGGCTTGATGTCCCGGTGCACGACGCGGCTTTCCATGGCTACAAGCGCCTGGGCGACGTCAATGAGTATCGGGACGGCTTCGGACGTATCAAGCCGACCTTCGACTTCAATGAGGCGGTCGCGGAGCGACTTCTCTGCTTCCGGCATCACCAGCACCCAATAGTCGTCGTGTTCACCCCAGTCGATGATGGGCACGACATTGGGCACGTCGTCCAAATCCACAAACAGGAGTTCGCGATGGGTACCGGGCAGCTTGCGGACGAGCTTGACCACTGCCGATGTTCCGTTCCCCGACCGGGCCCGATAGACGTCGGCAAATCCCCCGGCTCCCAACTGCTCGCCGAGTCGCCATTTCTGCTGCAGATCAATAGCTTCCGGTACACGCGGTTCGTTCAAATTGTCCTCCTGGCTTATTGACCATTGTTTTTCATCTGGAAATCCCATGCGCTGGGTAATGGTTATGGTTTTCCGAACACCTCCGATGTTGCCCCTTTCGCATCTCGGTCGCCGGTTCCTCCCGCAGGGTCTTTGTCATCTTCATCAACCCGAGGTGGTCTGACCGTATTCATCCAGTTGATCTCCTGGGCAGGGTCGAAGTTCTGCTCAAGGTCGAGCAGAGGAGCGTGGCCAGGATGATTCTCCGCAGCTGATGTGATGAGTGCGCGTGCCTGCACAACGTCGCCTGCCAGGCGGTAATGCTCGGCGAGAGTCAGGCAGAGCCCTGCTTCCAGAGCGGGAGGAACTCTCAGGCCGTTCTTGTGGTGCTTCTCCCGGAAGTAAGTGTCGTGGACCTCGCGATGCTCGGTGAGAGACCACTCGGGGTCGATACCCAACGCCAGAAACGTCAGCATGGACTCTATCGCTGGCTGGGCAAACTCCTCCCAGTAGTGCTTCGTGAGCTCCTCAAATTGATCCATCTTCTCGTTTCCCAATGCCATCGTGTTGAATAGGATGTAGAGCGCGATGAACGGCCGCCGTTGGTGAGCGCTCATCTGGGCGAGCATTCTCTCGACTTCCAACAGCACGTCCCTCAGGTTAGTAACGGAAGCTCCTTCTCCTTGGAGCAGACACGCCGTGGCCTGTTTCAGGAAACCTTCCAAGCGTCGACGTCCCGCGTTGTTGTGCAGGTTGTCAGCGCGACCGACCCAGTATCGAGGTTCCAGCTCGACTCTTGCCACGCCGGGCAGTTCGAGCCGGTAATCGTACGCTTCCCGGTGAACCTTGGGTTGTCTCTGGATGAATGTCGCGATCACATGGCGAGCCAGACGAGCTAGTCCTTGAAATGTCAGCACTGCCTGGCGACCCAGTGGAGCCGTGTCCCCGAAACCCGGCAGCTTCAGTATCGCGGGTAGTTCTGCTAGTTCGTGAACATAGTCGGAGCGCAAGTTGTATGCCTGCCGCAACGCGACTTCCAGGTCGGAATATCCCACGGGATTGACCAAACCTTGGGCTTCCTTCCGGAAGTAGGACGGCTCCAAGTGTTCCAGAGCGAACTCACGGAAGCGCCGGCCCAACGCAACGTGCTCGGTTGCCAGCAAAGCTTCTCTGACTCGCGTAGCCAAACCCTCATCCGCACCGACCAGGGCTTTATCGATGGCAAGACGCTTCCGCTGGTCGTAGTCTGACCACTGTGGATTGGAGTCGTCGAATTCCGGCGCCAGCGACTCAATGGCTACTACCAGCAGTGTGTAAGCCAGCTCATGGTCATCGGCGAGCCTATGCAATCCGGTGACGTAGGAGCGTATGGACCGCATGGCCGCCAGGAAACTCTCGCGCTTCAGGCTGATGAGTTGAGCAACCATCTCGAACAGCTGGATTTCGTCCCGAGGCTGGCACCAGACCATGTCATCGAACGCCCGAGCGACCAGTTTGTTAGGAGGGAACTGAACTGACGGACTGGGGCGTCCGCTGAGCAACCTAAGGGTTAGGTCGTGGTCCGGCGTGCAGGTCACGTTGAGGACGAAGGATACGACGGTTGCAAAGTCGCTCAGGTACGGATCAATACCGTGTGATGCGATCACTCCTGGGCCGGGATCATCCTCGATGAGTTCGGCTAACTCGTACACCAACGTTTTCGAGTCGTGCAGGTTGCTCGTGGACAGTAAACGGCCTGCGGAAGTCTCAATCACTCTGTCGTACACCCGCAGGTTCGTGTACAGTACGCCTCGCAACTCATTGCGCTGGCCGGGTTTCTTCCGGAACAATTTGCCGGATGCAATCTGAAGCACGGCTGTCCCTTCTCCATTCTTGACTTGCGGGCGGGTCTTGGCAAACCTTTGTCTTCGAAGCGGTATGTTGCTTCGTCGAAACTCTACGGCCGCCTGAAGGCGGTCCGCAGTCTTAAGTCATTCCCATCGCGTTTAGCAGCGCAACCGCATTGCCGACGACGTCCGCCTGAATATCATCGTCCGGACCGTTGGTCAGGAACTGAGCCACCCGCCTCGGTCCCGTGGCGTCGCGCACGGTGAACTCGTTCCCGATGATGGTCAACGTTTTCTTGACCCGGGCATCTGGCAAGAGCGACCGCAGGCAGTGGGCGACTTCGTTGATGCCCAGACCGCTCAGCACGTAATGCAGGTCGTAGGCGTCCTTGTTTTCGCCCCGGTTCCGAAAGGCCAGAGCCTTGAGCACGGTGAAAGCGCCCGGACCGCACACCGGAATCTCTCTGGTGGCGCGCTCGTCTGCAAGCGTGTAGCCCGATAACGTCACCGATCGCCGGTCGCGAAAGGCCAGGCCAAGTCCCTCAGTGATGATCGCGGCAAAGTCGTTTTCGATGTGGAAAAGTCTGCCTGGCTGGCCGTTCGCAGCCTGCGGAGGAATCAGGAAGTCTATGGTTACGTGCGGTCCCGAGTTGGTGACCCAGCGTTGCAGGGTTGTGTTGCCGGCGCTGTTCACGTCTGGAGAAAATCCCGCGCTGCGCAACCGTGCGCTCAAGTCCTGATATCGCTGTTCATCCAGGATCGCGAGCGCCAGCCCCAGGTCGAGGTCCATGGTGCCGGAGTGGGTCCCCAGCAATGTCGGCGGGTCATCCTGGTCCACCAGGAGGTAAGGCACCAAGCCGCCTACCACCACAACATCGTCGCACAGATCACCCAGCTTGGTGAAAACGTAGAGACAGGCGCGGGTGACGATGTCCAGCTGGTCGTTGGAATATCCGTCCCATGTGGTCGGTTTAGCGGTCAACGGGACTTCCTGCGAGCAACCGGCTCCTCAGTTCTTCGGCAGCTTCCTGTGACCGCTCCGGATGGTCCTTCAGGTCCAGATACGCCTGCACCGGATGGACGCATCGTACGCCGTCTACCTGGCTGGCTCCATGGAATACCCCCTCGTCGTTGGGGATCACCAGCCACGTGTTGGCGCCGCGTGGCTCTTCCCGAAAACCCAGATCCGTCATCAATCCAGCCGATGGGAAATCGGCGAGATAAGCGGTGACGAGCCGGAACCCGGCGTACCGGGTCCACAACCAGGCGGCTGGCAATCCGGTTACGGCATAAGACATCTCGAACTCGTCCAGTTTCTGAGCTAGTGAACGGGCCAACGCGTCGCCCGACCTAGCCGCCACATACCCGCGTATGACGGTATGCCGGTCGAAGCGATACTCCTCACGCCAAGCGTCAAGCAGAAGGTTTTGGTCAGTAACGCTGATGCCGTCATCGCCGCGCTGCACGAGATCCATATCCACCAGTTTGTTGACGATCCGGCTGACGTGGCCTTCGTTCAAACCGGTGCTGGAAGCCAGGTCGCGCTGACGGACCGGCGTTTCCGGATCCTTGAGAAGCTGCCTGGTTATACGGGAACCCTTGGGACCGAAGGCGCTTTCCGGTCGGCCGGACCGGGGGAATCGGTTGGGGTGTCCCACCTCTTGGTAGAACATCCCAGGCGCCACGATTCTCCCGTTGCCGGAGAGGTCCAGCCAGGCCACGCCGTTCTGCTCACAGTAAGCCCGTGCTGACGCGCCCATGTGGGGGACCGCCAGCAACGGGATCACCGGATCAGGGGAGTTGGACGGGACTTGGGCCAGTCGATTAACTGCCATTGCTACCGGGCCGAGTGAACCGGAACTCTTGCATTCCAGCACGAAGCTGCGGCCGGCAATGGTGATGACAGCATCCGATTGACTGCGTTCGTCGCCGTCTTTGGCGTGCAGCTCGATGTCGAAGTGATCAGCCTGGCCGATTGCGCTGAATATCTGAGCCAGCCTGTCCTCGGCCAGCCGCACTGCCTGTTGTCCTGATGGTGCTCTCATAATGCTATTATCGCCTCAGTTGTGCATCGGCGCAAGGCATACTATTTACGCAATGTATTATTACGATCACCCTGTGTGACTGCCGACGTTGTCATGTGCGGCAGCACCGATATGGAATTGACCCACCGGGCAGCAGAGTCATCATCGCGGACACGTCCGTGCGAGAAAGCAGCAGGAGTTAATTGACGCCGATTTTACCAATCAGGCTCAGGCTGACCGGCATGATCTGGCGACCGCCACGTATTGCTTCAGCAAAACGGTTGCTTTTGAGAGCAGCTGCTGGCGGCCAGCGCGGCCAAGCTGGATCGTCAGGGATGCTTACGCGGAACACCCATCTCATTGAACACCCATCTCATTGACTGGTAGACAATCAGGACCTGGACTATTCTGCTGAGCCGACTGCGACGTAAGACCTGGCGGCGGATTGTTCCGTCGGGATTAATTGCTTGGCCGCTTCCGTCACCATTTGCATTATCACCGACAGCCCTCATTGTTTGACAGCTGCCACGGCCACGGCCTTGACCGAGGGGTTGTTGAGGTTGTCGATGAACTCCTTACCAGCGTAGGTCAGCCTCGCAGGTCGGAGCTCGGATGAAACATTCGGATCCTGTCCATGTGATGGCTGTTCTTATTTGCTTGTTCGATATTCGCACCATGCGGTTGCGCGCAATCTCGCTGAAAGAGCCGACCTGAAACGCGTCTGTGGCATCGGGGGCCCAGCACTCGACGAAACCGCGGTCGATCGCAAAACCATCGTGACGTCGAGGCGAAGGTTCGGCAGGTTATTGCCGCCGGGAAAACTCGGGCGGTTTTGAGCGCCCATCGGTTCACTTGGTGCCGACCATGCGGAACTAATCCGGACGGCGGTGATTCTTCAAGTAGAGGCGCAAAGCCGTGTACCTGAGGCTCCGCCAGGAATCCCCGCACCTGGCGAACTCGGCCAGACCCTTTCGAAGGAGTATGGTGCGACGTGCTGGGCTGGTTGCAGGAAGACCCGGACGCCAGTGCGGTGGTATTGCTGGGCCGATTGCAAGAGGCTGAACCAGATCGTTTCAACCGGGCTCACCTGCGCACGCTGCAGCGCAGAGTGCGGCAGTGGCGCGGCATCATGAGCAAAGAGCTAGTCTACGCCGCCGCTGGTGAGCCCATGGCGGAACTCCCTGCAATGCCGGAATTAGCGCTGGTTGGGGCGGACCCCAAGTGCTAAAGTTTCGGTAACATTCCTGAATGAGGCAACAGGAATCGGCAATTATGGTTGTCGCGGGACAACGCCACCGGCAACGTGGCCAATGCTCTCTTCAGACCCGAGGAGGACACTCGGGGCTACCTTCTGCTGATGGAGGGATTCATCCGACTATTCGGCATTCCCCTGGCCGTCTACGGTGACTGCCAAGGTGTCCTCACACTCATTGACAAGCCTCGGCATGTTCCCCAACCGGTGACCTCAACCCGCTGCAGGACACGGCCCATAGCCCGGCCCCGGAGGCTGGAATGCGGCGCGAAACCGGTCGCACGGGAAATGCACGCTAGCCCCCCGTATTCAGCCACGAAAACTCGTGATCCCTATATTAGCCTCCCCACCGCGTGGCGTTCAGGCGAGGGATGGCCGCCCCGCACGCGAATTTCCGCTGATCAAGGGGCTCGCAAACTTGGAAATTGCCGTGCATGCCCTCACGGGGTGGGGTCTCAGACCCTGAAACTACCCCCCAGGGGGACAAAATGAGTGCTTGGGATGCACGCGAGTTTCCAGGTGGTTAAATCAACCTGATGGGATGTCCGTCTAGGTCCCAGCAGGTATCAAACTGGTCCCCGGCCGTCACCTGGGCGTAGGTGGACGTGATGAGCAGGAACGAAACACCCAGCTCCCGCTGCAGGTTCCCGTGTTGCTGCCGGAAGATCTGTGCAGCTCTCTGGGTCTCGCAGATAACGATCACAGGGCAGTCGTAGCCGCGACGCACCGCACGGAAATAGGGCATCAGCTTGTTCCGGATGGCGACGGGAGTGGTTGCCGAGCGTTCGTATTCGACATACCACTGCTTGACCACGTAGATCGGACGGATAAAGTCCGGCCTACCCGGAGCCGCATCACCCACGGTGACGGTGTCCTTCAGTACCGCTAGGGCATGGAGCGCCACGTCGTAGTCCCGGGCGATGTTCGCAGCTTCATCCCTGACCACCTCGATCACTGCCTCGTTCTCGCACAGGCAGGCAACGGACAGGCCGCCGAGCCGGCGTGCCTCGGGTACGTACCGTTCCAGCTGCCGCCGGATCTCCTCCCGCTCTGCCCTGCCTTGTTCGCCCCACCGGATCCAATGGCCCCCGCGCATGAACTCCGTGGGGAGATCGCTTTGGTAGACGTGGGCTGTCAGCCGGGCGTCCGGCACGAGCTGCTGCCCGCCCGGCAGATACAGAGCACCCCGGTACCCGGCAGAAACGGGGTATTCGTGCAGTGACATCGCCACGAGGCATCCGTTCTGCTGGTGGGTGTGGGTCAGCTGAGGCGCGTATCCATTGTGGTCCTTGCGGACATCCTCATATGCCCTGCGGCGTATGGCGGCGAGGGAGGTCGCATCCCTGTGCTGGATGATGATGGTCCCTTCCACGGAAACGTAATTCATGTGAAACCGGGGTGCTGGCAAGGTCCCGTCTTCGAGCAGGGGTACCAGGGCCACATTGGAAGTCAGTTCGCCCTCCGGTCCGGTGTACACGGGTATCCGCACCAATAGTTCGCCACGGTTGGCCTCTCTCAGCAGATCTCCGATGGTGTTCCTATCAGCATTTTCATCCTCCCCCGTGGCCTCGTTGAACCAGGCCACCGCGGCTGCGATCTTCTCCTCGTCCTCTCCCTGGTTGAGCTGAGCCAGAGCATCGGCGAGCCTGCTGGGCCTCACGTCCAGCAGGTCCGCCAACTGCGGGTCGCTCAGGCCCGAATAGTGCTCGATATTTTCAAAGACCTTGTAGGGCAACACCCCGTTGAGCCGCTCGAGCCTTTTCATCTCTGCCGGCAGCTCCGGACGGAACGCGCCACGTCCCCTGATCACCATGCCATCCTCCTTCTCGTCAGTCGTTATTCTGCAGGGCACAGGTCCTGCGGCAGCCGGTCTCCGAAATTGAGGGTTTCGAATGCGTCGGCGACGTCGTCATGAGGGGCGGGCTCCGCCCGGCCCAGGTAGAAGCGTTGACCGGGCGGCGGTCCCACGAGGTAGAGATATCCCGCGTCTCTGGGCAGGATCCTACAGGCCAGCTCGACCCCGCGGATATCGGGCGTGGAAATGACGTAGGCCGAAGGCTTGGGGTTGTAGTCCAAGTCAGGGTCCGGCGGGTCGGCCAGCTCGTTTCGCAGGCGTTCCTCCCGTTCGCCGCTGGACCGCATGACCAGCGTGTGGAGCCGGCCGTCGTGAACGTCGGGAAAGCGGTTTGTCCACCGGTACTCCAGCATCCTCTCTGTAACCGACCGGCCGATGTGGCCGAAGAAGATCCGATAGTCGTCCTCGTAGGTCGCGACTGCCTCTACGAACCTGGTGTTCCGCAGCCACCGCCAGGACAAGATCTTCCGGGCTTTGCCGTCGTGGGTCCAGGCAGCGCCCTCGCCCAGCAGCACCTCCGGGGCCGCGGGGTACCACATCTCGATCCGCTCCAACTTCTCCCAGAGGTCGAGAGCTCCGTTATAACCGTTGAAAAAACCGGGATGTTCATGGTCTTCCCATTCCGGGTGGAAGGGGTCATGCTCGTGATAGTCATGATCGGGTCCCAGGTGATCATGCTGCTGAGGAAAAACCTGGATCAGCCCTCCCGTGGTGCTCAACAACCTGGCCCGCGGCCGCACCAAAAAGCCACCGTGTTTGACAACGACCAGTCCATCCTGGTTCCACTCCTCCTCTTTGCGGGACACGGTGGTCCGGTTTATATAGCGGAAGCCGGCCAACTCCGGAATTGACGCCCACGGGAGCTTTGTCAAATTTTTCAGATCCTCGTCCATAACTACCTCCTGCAAGTCGTCTCCTTTTCAGATTGCCCAGCACCTTGTACAGAACTTCCCCCTTTCGGCGGTTTTTGCAAAATAGTCATCCTGAGAATAGCCGACGGAGAAAGCTCCGTTCTGATTTCTCAGCCGGGCTCGCCACTGAGCAATCGGCACACGGTCTCTGCTCATCGAGGTGGCACCAGGGGCCGACCTCATCCATATCCCGACAGCGGGCCCCCAGCCTGGCCAGGCAACTGCGGCAGATGGGAATGAGCAGAGACCGTGTGCCGCGCCCGAACCACTCGATGAGGCCTGCGGTGGCGGGTTCCCTGCAATACCCGCAGATCCTGTCCTGACTACGTCTTTCCCTCTGTCGCTCGGTGCGACGGCGGCGGTCTTCCGCTCGACGTTCCTCCGGGCTCTTCATGGATTTCCTCCGGGTTATGGTGCGCCAGGCCCTACCTTGTATGTACCCGTTAAGGGATGAGTGAACTTACCGATCCCTTGGTCTCGGCCGTCTCGCGGGTCTTCACCCACTCCCCAAAGCTCATCGTCACCGGCTCCAGCGCGTGCTCACCGAGGAAGCACTCCGGGTGCTCCAGCACCCCTCTCCCCAGCGGCAGCATCCCCCCAGGCGGGGCCACCACCAGCCGGGTCACCAGCTCTAAGAACCTGTCTACAATCTTTTTAGGATTAGCACCGTGAAGGCAAGCACCACCATTTGCAGGCTGGTATTGAGCTTCCTTTCGCAGTTCTTCCAGAGTCGGCGGCACTTTTCCAGCCAGGCGAAAGACCGCTCCACCACCCATCGCTTTGGCAGCACCACGAAGGTGTGCAGTTCGTTGCGTTTCACCACTTCCACCGAGGCTCCCAACAGGCCTTGCACCGCAGTGGCAAAGGGCTTTCCGGTGTAACCCCCGTCCACCAGCACGTTCTGCACTTGACTGAGGCCGTCTCGGCGCCGGTCAAACATCGCCAAAGCCCCGGCCCGGTCGGTGACGTCGGCGGTAGTCACGTGTATCGCATGGGGCAATCCTTGCGTGTCCACCGCGATATGACGCTTGATTCCCGACACCTTCTTGCCTGCGTCATAGCCCTTGTGCCCAGCGGTGTCCGTGTTCTTGACGCTCTGGGAGTCCACGATACAGAAGCTGGTCTGCTCTTTCCGTCCATTGCTTTGTCGGGCCGCGCCAACCGATTTTTTTTAGGACTTGCTCCAGAATGGAATCCTGACCCGGGCCAGGCCGCTCGCTCCATTGCCGGAAATACTGGTAGCAAGTACGCCAATTGGGGAAGTCCGCGGGCAGCATTCGCCACTGGCACCCGCTTTTCAAGAGGTACAGCACGCCGCAGAAAACGTCATACAAGTCCACGGTGCGGGGCTTGGTCCGGCGTCGGGCCGACTCCAACGTCGGCAGAATCCGGACGAATTGCTCCCGGCTGATGTCGCTGGAATAGGAATGAGACATGATTACCCCTCCCCTGATAATAGTCTCAGCTTAACCTATTTCAGAGATCGTAGACAGGTTCTAACGCATCAGTCACGGCGAGGTCCGCGGCCACGCACCGAACCACGTAGGCCATCACACGACCGTGTTCCGATAAGAAATTGTTGCGCCAGACCTCGACCGGCCCAAACCCCAATTCCGAAACGCGCTCAAACACGCCTCCCTGGGTGTAATCGAAGAATCGACAGCCATCCCGGAACTCGACGGCGAAAACGGTGTATCCACCCTTCTCACCAAAGAGCCGGCGACCCTCCGCGTTCTCCCACCATTCGGTGACGAACGCTGCAGCGTCAACCAGCTCAACGGGCGTCTTACACGTACTTATTTCGGACCTTTCGACCATGTCTCTCCGCCGGAGCATTACGCTCTCGCCGATATGCTAACGTCATCTCCGTGGCCGTTTCCGCAATCTTCCCGGGTTAACCCTTAATGAGACACCAGTTTAAATCCCGTTTTGGCGTCGATTCCCGAACGAAACCGGCAATTTACGGCTGGAAAATATCCGATTTTGCCAGCACGCTGATACAAGAAAAAACGGCCGAATAACGGCCGTTTTTCATCAAGTTCTCACCCGTCGGCGACGGGCGCACTGCAGGTATAACCAGAAACTTTTACGGAACAGATTCCATGCCGTAGTCGCTCCCCACGATAGGCAAGTAAATTCGCAGGGTGATCTGCACAGAGGAATGGCCCAGCCATTGCGAAACCACGTTCAGTGGGACCTTCCCAACCATCAACCAGTGCCGAGCCGCGCTGTGCCGCAAGCTGTGAGCTCGTACACGTCGCTTACCCGTACCTGGAGATTCCTCATCGAGACCAGCCCACTCAATGCCGTCGGCAATGTGACGCAGCGCACTCCGCATCGACAGCGCCACCACCTTAAAGCGGAGTAACACTCGACTGGAGTACTGTTCGGTTCGTTTTCAATCTGCGGCACTCACCAACATCGCGGTGCAGGCTAACATGACCAAGAAGCCGAAGCCCGCGAAGCCCAACGCAACCCAAACGACTTTTTTTGCTTGCGATTTCGGGACTTCCGTCCCTTGGATCATCACCGTCTCTTCCTTATTCCTTCGGCTTCGTCTGCGCCTACTCATAATCCTGTCCTTGTTTTCGACATCAGGGCGATCCGGCGTTTCGGTGTTTTTGCAGAACCTCCCGAACGTGGGCATCGGCGTCAACGTATGACGGTTTGTAGACGGTGCCAGGTGCATCCAATTTCAAATCAGGGACAAAAGCGGACATGGGAATGTCCGTTGCTAACCACTGCACTGAACGAACCTGAAACATGATGGGATCTGGTTTCTCTGATCTCCAACCTTCGCAGTAATTTGGGAACTCCTTCTGATAGGCACCACCTTCCAGAAACTCGCCCACTCGAACCCGTCTTTCGTCCTCCCAAACGTGGTAGACCGCTATGTCTCCAGGCGCGATGCACTTGTAAAACCGCCATACTTGTCCCACTGCATGTCGTACCCTTCCGGGAGGGCCAGATCTGTAACCGTACAGAGCGTGCGCATTTTGTCGGAGATAGTCTTCCATTGCTCGTCGGTCGCGGAAATTGGAAATATCCGTCTCAAGCCCGAAGTCGATGACGACAACCCCGTTTTCTAAAGCAATTTTGTCCCATGCGCCCCCTTTCGGCTCGGATTGTCTCACTACCCATACGGCCATCGCGTACACCTCCAGTGTTTGCGCGGATTGGAGAACTCCACGGCATGAAAGCACGGCTGGAGTCCCGGCTCCGGCAGGTCGTCGCGGAGATCGCCTACTTTACAATATGTGGGCGGTGAAGCCCAAATCGCCCAGCGTGCGGCGCACCTCAGCATACTGGTCCTGCCATTTCCCTGGAGTTTTTAGGATAGGCTCTTAGGCCCAACGTGCAGTTCATGGGGGAGAGATACCATCCGGCCGCCAGCACCGTGGGAAGATCCGCGTTCTACGGCACAGCATCCATGCCGTAGTCGCTGCCCACGATGGGCAGGTAGATCCGGAGCGTTACCTGGAGATTCGCGTGGCCAAGCCATTGCGAGACCACGTTCAGCGGAACCTTCCCGACCATCAGCCAATGCCTGGCAGTACTGTGCCGCAGGGAATGGGCACCAGCGCGCCGCTTCCCAGTACCTGGGGATTCCTCGTCCAAGTCCGCCCACCCGATGCCGTCAGCGATGTGCCGCAGCGTCGTCCGCATCGCCAGGCCCACAACCTTGTCCCGCGGGGACCGGCTGGACGGCCAGTTCGCGAACAGCTGCACCAGGTCGCCATGCAAGCGCACCGTGCGAGCCCGCCGGCTCTTCGACTTCCGGACGACCCCAGTAGTCGAGGTCTCGCCACTCGAGTTCGAGGACCTCGCCTACCCGCAAGCCGGTGCGCCACATGATGAGCACCGCGGTGCGAGCCTGATGCCGATTGTGCGCCGCCAGCGCGTCCAGCAGACGGCCCACCTGGCCGGCAGTCCAGTAATGTGGTACTTCCATGATGGCAGAATACACTCAGACTAACTCTGCCAAAAGGACCCATTGTCACCAGATGGCCTCCGAGTAGAGGCCACCGCAGACCCAACAAAAGTGGCAGAGTTGTGCTCAAACTCTGCCATCGCTCGACTGTCCAGTTGGCATTTTCCCATGACCAATTCTGCCGATCGAACCATTTGGACAGGGGACAACCTGGGCATCTCGTGCGGCCTCAATTCAGCGTCGGTCTACCTCATCTATCTGGACTCGCCGTTCGACTCCAATCGCAACTACGTGGCGTCGGTGGGCAGCGTCGTAGCTCGAGGTTGTTAGGTAGCGCCCGCAATCGTGTCCCGCGTTACAGGCCAGACCAGGTTCCCGAGAGCCTGGCAGTCTTTGTTGTTTCCAATTGAATTCGATTAGAATGACCGCAATTAGTACGGCAAAGTCGAGTTGGCATGAGAACGTATAGCCCTTTACGTTATCCGGGAGGTAAGGGTTCGCTGGCCGGTCTATTGGGTTGTTTCATAGAAACCAACGGTCTCAGGGAATGTAGATACTTCGAACCGTTTGCAGGCGGAGCCGGAGCAGCCCTTCGGCTTTTGCGCGAGGGCGTGGTTTCTGAGTTACTGCTGAACGATCTCGACCCGAAGATTTACGCGTTCTGGCAGGCTATTCTCAACGAACATGAACGATTTGCCGATGCGATCATGTCGGTTGAATTGAACGTAAACCAATGGCGAAAGCAAAAAGAAATCTGCCTACAACCAACCCTGCATAGCACGTTCGATCTCGGATTTGCCACGTTTTATTTGAACCGGTGCAATCGCTCTGGCATCCTGCTCGGTTCGGCACCGATAGGCGGATATTCCCAGACTGGAACGTGGCGCATGGATGCGCGTTTCAACCGGCAAGCCCTCGCTGAACGAATCGTCCGAGTTGCTGAACAGCGAGACCAAATCCAGGTTACCAATGACGACGCGTTGCGATTCTTGACTACCCACCTTCCTAAAGGTAACCGCCGCAAGCAGGTCTTCGTGTATTTGGATCCACCTTACGTCTCGAAGGGGAGTCGCCTGTATTTGAACGATTACGACACAAAAGACCACGGCAAACTCGCTCGGTACTTGCGGCGACAGCAATCGGTCCAATGGGTAGCCTCATACGATGACTCCCAACTAATCAGAGGGCTCTACGCCGACTGCAATATCTCGGATATTGGTTTGCAATATAGCTTGCAACAGAAGAAGAAAACGTTCGAACTGCTGATTACGCCACCTTACGTGCAACGCCCGTCCGCATGGGTTTCATCCTGCGGTCCCGAGCCAATACCCAACCAACAGATGGTGCAAACGCCATGACTACGCCAACGGTTACCGACATCGACGTCGACCAACTCGAGTTCGATGTGAAGAATCCGAGGCTTGCCGAATTTTTCGACTCGCCGATCCAAAATGAAATGGACATCATCAAGATACTGTGGGAAACGGAGGATGTGCAGGAATTAGTGATGTCCATCACGGCCAGCGGGTTCTTCCGACACGAGCCTCTAATCGTGGTGGAGGAGTCAGACAAATTTGTCGTTATCGAAGGAAACCGTCGGCTGGCAGCAGTCAAGGCAATCAGGGACCCCGCCGTCGCCCGGCAGGTGAAAGCCAATATCCCGACGATTGCGGCCGACCTACTTGATGGGCTGAACCGCCTACCTTGTCTGATAGATACGCGAGAAGACACTTGGAGGTTTCTCGGTTTCAAACACGTCAACGGTCCAGCTAAGTGGGGCAGCTACGCAAAAGCACGATATGTCGCTTCGGTCAACCAAACCTTCAACGTCTCTTTGGTACAGATCGCGCAGCAGATTGGCGACAACCACAACACGGTCCAGAGGCTTTTTCGTGGGCTGAAAGTTATCGAACAAGCTGAGGATTGGGAGGTTTTTCGCCGCGAAGATCGGTGGCACCGACATTTTTCATTCTCCCATCTTTATACGGGACTAGATTATCCTGGCATCAGTTCGTATATCGGACTGACCTCAGAGGAAGCGGAGGACCCGGAGCCCGTCCCTTCGGAAAAACGAACGGAACTTGGTGAACTATGCCTATGGTTATACGGTAGTAAGCGCAAGGATGCACGTCCCATCATACGATCCCAGAACCCACACCTCCGTCAATTGGACGCAGTACTGGGAAATCGGTCGGCGGTAGCCAGTCTACGCAATACGAGCAACCTCCAAGCGGCGTTTGCGGCGAGTCGTCCCCCGACTAATCGATTCGAGGAATCCTTGGTCGCGGCCATGGAGAGCTTGCGTGAGGCGCGGGCAATGCTATCAGACGGGTATGACGGATCCGGCGAATTGCTTGCGACTGCTGATGGAGTCGTCGCTTTAGCTACGGACCTTCACGCAGAGATGGTGCGCAAACAATTCGCTTCACCAAGGCCTCAGCCCTCGCGACCGTAGAGGTGACCACCCGTGTTCAAATGGCCCAAGGAACTTCCAGCTCGACCGACTGACCAAGACCAAGCAGACTACAACGAACTACTGGCATGGCAACTGGACGTCGCAGATTTCAGTGAGCTCATATCTTGGCAAAGTGGCATGGCGTCCGATAGGCACGTCTCTAACCAACTAGCCAAACCTGAAGAGAACGACCATGCAAACGGCGTTCTCGAAATCGACGAATTGTATGAGTGGGTGAAGGGAGCATTCGAGCTCGTCGAAGAACGCACGGAAGCGTACGGTTCAGGGTATCCTTTCGAGTTGGACCACACTGGTAGTTCACTTCAATGGCGCCAGGGCGGCGGCAACCCTCGCCAAACCGTGTACAAATATTTGCTCTTGGCAACCCGATTGGATATGAACCTAAACAAGAAGCATGCGGGCATTGATGGGACTGAATTATTCGAGCAACTTTGTGCAGAGGTCGCTAGTCGATATTTCGGAGACGGGTCCCGAAGCTTTGTGTTCGGTACATCCAGTGATACTCGAAGCTTTTCAGACCGGGTGAAGGCGCTTTGTCAGCAAATAGGTGAAGGGAGTACCTACAAAAACAGATCGGGCGGCAATCCCTAAGCAAAAGATGATGGACTTGATGTGGTGGTCTGGAATCCGTTCAACGACGACAGACAAGGCAAGTTGATTGGATTCGGGCAATGTAAAACCGGCACCCACTACGAAGAACAATTCACAAGGCTCAAGCCCGATGCGTTTTGTAAAAATTGGTTCGACAGCATGCCAGCAGTTGACCCGGTCCGCATGTTTTTCATCACGGATGAGTTGCCCGAAGACCGTTGGTACAAGAGGTCTACGTACGCCGGCATTTTGTTCGATCGGTCGCGAGTAATCGAGTTATGCGAAACAATTTCGTCCCAGACCCTGGCATACATGTCTGCTTGGACACGAGCGGCCGCCATCGCCAATGGATTGCCTGCGGTTTGATTACTCAACGATCTCAGGGTTGGCTGGATGCAATAGTCCGTCAACTCACCCAAGGCTGTTAAGTCGATTGACATGCTCCGGCAGAAGTCCATAGCGGAACCGTACTCGCAGCGAATTGAGTTGATCATTCGGTTTGCCGGCTGAACCAGCATGGCAGACTTCCGTTCAAAGTCTGCCATCGTGCAAGGAATCCGGCCCTGTCCCCGTGCCTGCAGTAGCAACCGTACCCGCCTTTGGGATTTGGAGAACGGCAACTTCTATTGAAACTTTGACGGCACTAAGAGGAGACGCTGGGATAAAGTTCAAGCAAACTGCAATAGTTTGAACTAAGGTGCACTGCGGCGGCGGGCACCCAGTCTCGGCTACTGCCCGTGCGCTCTGCGTATGTCCGGTCGTGATAAGTGCAAACTGCGCTGGGCCACATGAAGAACAGCATACGGCATCAACCGGTTCGTAGCATCTACGCTACCCTCTGCACGACAAGCGGGATGCATTGGGGTCAATTTGCTGTGGGTGGATCTCCATTTGTTTCGGCATCTGTCATCAACCCATCAAGATGGCCCGTCACGCCGCGATCGCAAACTGGCGGCTGAGGGCCTGCTGCCAGACGTGGTTATAAACATCGGAGGCAACTGTCCGCTTTTCCTCTGAGGAAAAGGCCGAGGTCGGGAGTTTAACGAAGACTGCGTCGAGGATGAATACCTCCATTTCCGCCTTGGTCTGCTCTTTCTCCCAGAATCGGTCTAGTTCGGCCAGTCGTTTTTTGATTGCCTTGAGGAGTTCCCGGCTTGACTGTTTGACTTTTTCGCGGTCGGACCTATTCAAACCGTCTTTCTTCAGCAGATCGAACAGGGCCAACTCATCCTCGTCGAGGCCTTCCTGTACTGCACGACTCTGTTCGGCGTCGAGTTCGACCATCAGCTCGGTTAGTCGCCGGAACGTTTCCTCTATGGTGACACGATCTTTCTCGCGGTTGTAGGCCGCGACGATCTCCTCATATTTTTGTTGGTAGTCCATGCGCAACGGATTACGCGCGAGCATCTCAACGAGTTTTTGCTCAACGATGTCGCGAATGTCTTGTAGCGTCGTCGCCTTGCGGCGAACCTTCTTCGCGAACTCGTCCCGCAGTGTTTCCATATCGATCTGGCTGAGATCGAAGGTCAACCCCTCTGCCTGATCTTCACCCGGCTCTTGAGTGCGGATGGCCTCGTTCACTATCCGGTGTAGTTCTTTGAGCAGCTCCGTTACGTCCGCCGTGTCGCGCCGCTCGGCGAGTTTCTTGTAGATCGCCTCGATGTTGTCATGCCGCTCAGCGTAGGCGAACGCCGAAGGTTCGGTCAGTAGCGCCTTGAAACGAATGAACACCTGCCTGGCTAGCACCTCGAACCGGCGCTTATCCTCGTCGCTGGTGTAAACGGCCTCGACTGCATCCTTCAGGCCCTTAATCCGTGCGAAACCAGTCGAGCCGATTAATGACCTCGGGTCAAAACCGAGGCCGCGAAGGTGTGCCTCCGTCGCCTCGATAGCTTCGATCAGTGCCTGTAAACGCTCCTCAATAGGCTCGACGATCGGACCGTCATCTCCCCCATCGTCGCCGAGGGCGTATTGCGCCAGAGCCTCCCGCAGGCTTCTCAACATGCCGTTGTAGTCGACAATCAGACCGAAATCCTTTCCGGGATAGACCCGGTTCGCCCGCGCGATCGCCTGCATCAAACTGTGCGCTTTCATGGGTTTGTCGATGTAGAGAGTTGACAGACATTCCACGTCGAAACCGGTCAACCACATGGCGCAGACGATGGCAACACGGAATGGATGATCCGGATCCTTGAATGCATCTTCAACATCAACGCGCCGGCCATCCGGCGTCTCAAAACCCTGCTTGATTCGGGCGCGGTGCGGGATGATATCGAATCCCCACTTCTTGAAGTCGGAGACCTCGTTCTGCGCCTCGCTTATGATGATCTCGACGATCGTCTCGTCCAGCCAATCGGCTTGGGCTGCCAGCTCTTGAGCTTGCTCCGCGAGGGCATCGCGGACACTCTCGTCATTTGCCGCCTTGGCCTCCGCTCGCTTCGCTCCAGCTGCAGCGCGGACCGCAAAGACTTTCACCTTCCACCTGGGTACGATGAGTTGCAGCATCCGTGCGCAGGTGATTTTGTCGATGCAGACCAGCATCGACTTGCCCGATTGCCATCGGGTTGCACAGTGCTCGACGAAATCGGCCGCAATCTTCTCGAGCCGTGCATCCGCTGTGATCACCTCGTAGTCCTGGCCCAGCAGTTTGTCGAGCAGCGCCTCCTGGTCAGGATCGAGCTCGGCCTCCTCGATCTTGGCCGCGATCAGGTCGTTTAGATCTTTCCGGGCGACACCCAGCATCTCGCCGCGGTTTTCGTAGACCAGCTTGACGGTGGCGCCGTCTTCCTCGGACCGCTTGAAATCGTAACGCGAGACGTAGTCGCCGAAAATTCGCCTCGTCAGCTCGTCCTGTGTGAACAGAGGTGTGCCGGTGAACCCGATGAAGGACGCGTTCGGCAGCGCGTTGCGCATATTGCGCGCCAGCCGTCCCGCCTGGGTACGGTGTGCCTCGTCCGAAATGACGATGATGTCGTCGCGCTCACTGTACGGTTGTTTAGGATCGACATCTTTGTTGAACTTGTGGATCAGGCTGAAGAGGTAGCTGGGGTTTTCTTGCAGCCGCTTTTCCAGATCGTCGCCCGACGCGGCGCGCGGTGTCTGATTGTCAGCGATGCCGCATCCGATGAAGGTTCTGTAGATCTGGCTATCAAGGTCATTGCGGTCGGTCATCAGCAGGAATGTGAAGTTGCCTTGCACCTTCCGCCGCACCTTCTCGGCAAAAAACGCCATGGAATAGGACTTGCCGCTACCCTGGGTATGCCAGAACACGCCGAGCCGGCCGAGGTCGGGATGTGCCCGCTCGATAATTTCTATCGGTCCTGCTGGAATGAAAGGGGACGCCGCTCGGGCCCGACCCTGCATCAACTCGTGCTCGGTGGGAATTCGGGATTCCAGCGGAAGTTCCACGACGCGGTGTTCCAAACGCCGCACTGGCGGGAACTCCAGCTTCAACTCTTCCTGCCGGCGAACCGACTCGACGGCTCGATTGACGCCCAGAACCTGGTGGTTGCGAGCGATCACCTTGCGCGTGGCGCCTGGCTTGCTGTCGTCGAACAGGATGAAGTTTTCGACGATGTCCAGCAGCCGGTCATGGGCCAGCATACCGTTCAACAACACCTCGGCTTCCAGACTGCCCGTGTCCGCCTCATCGAGCCGCTTCCACTCGGCGAAATGCTCCCACTGGCTGGTGATAGAGCCGAAACGGGCGCGGTCGCCGTTGGAAACGATCAGGAAGGCGTTGTGGTGGAAGGCATGGGCAATGACTCTCTCGTCCATGTAATCGGAGAGGTTGTTTTCAAAGGCCTCGCGGATGTTCTTGTAGACCGCCTTCAGCTCGATGAAGACCAGCGGCAGGCCGTTGACGAAACAGACCAGATCGGCGCGGCGATTGTAGTTCGGCGTTCGGAAACCGGTAAGCTTCAACTCGCGCACGGCGAGGAAGCGATTGGTACCCGGTGCGTTGTCGAAGTCGATCACCCGGGCACGGGCTGTTCGGAGGCTGCCTTTGTCGTCGCGGTATTCGACGGGAACGCCACCGCGGATCAGACGGTAGAAATCGCGGTTATGCTGCACCATCGAACGGCTGACGTCATAGGCCGCCAATTTCCGCACCGTGTCCTCGATGGCGGAAGCCGGCAGCTCAGGATTGAGCCGTTCCAGAGCTGCTCGCACGTCACGGGTCAGCACCGCCTCTTTGGTATTGGCACGGCCCAGGGTGCCGTCCGGCCCAAAGGTTTCCTGGTTCCAGGCGTAGATGCTGTCCCAACCCAGCGCCTGCTCAAGGTGCTGGGCAAAAGTCACCTGCACCAGCCGGTCTTCGCTGTTGATGGATGTCACCGCCATCGCTCACTCCCTCATATGCTCGTGTCGGCAGCAGGCGTCAAACCGTAATCTCCCCACTCATCAGGCGCGGCAGTAGAAGGTCGCGGGCTTGTGCGAGTTTCTGGTTTGATTGATGAAGTGTACGAACTTGGGCATGAAGTGTCGATGCCTGCTTCTCGAACTGTTGAAGGAGTGTCCCTTCGGGAAGCACGATAGGGAAGGCCCTGAATTTCCCTTTGCTAATTTCCTTGTAGGTTGCACCGCCAGCATGAGACCGGATTTCCTCCACCCGATGCATGAGGTTGTAGAGCAAATACATCTTGGCGCATTGGTCATTGGGGACGATGCTGATGAAACCCTGATTAGTGCACGAAGGAGCCTCAATAATTCCGAAGAAACCAACAGACGCGCGACTTGTCATTAACACGGTTCCAGCCGGAAGCATTTTTGCAGACGATCCCCGCAGCCCTGCTTCCGTTATCTTAGTTGCGCTATCCAGAAGGGCTAAGCACGGATTGCGCGTGACGTCTGTGGGTGTGTACCAAGGGATATCGCCGTCGGTCCAATAATCTGGTCGCGATGTCTTGGGCGTCCCGCCTCCCACCGCATCGCAAACATCATTGAATGTCCGCCTCTCCCACCCTTCCGGAAGGCCGTCGATTACCTTGACGTATTGGTAGCCTGGGAAGCGGAAGCGGACGAACCACTCGCGGTAGAGCACCCCCGCCGTTTCCTCCAACAACTCAATCCGCCGCCGGTTATTCTCTATTAAGCCGTCGTAGGTTCCAGCAATATCGACGATACGCTCTCGTGCCACCGTTTCGGGCCATGGTACATCCATTTGCTCCAGTATCGATTGGTTGAGGTTGTTGATGTTGGTACCCGTGCCGTGGAGAGAAAGCGTCCGACGGAATATGGGTGTTCTGAAATAGAGAGACAAAAACTTCGATTTATCCTCAGGTTCTGCTGGTCTGAAACGGATACAAAAACCCGAAAACGAGACGTCGTCAAGATCATGCTCAATGAGCATTGATCTACCGATCAGGTCTTTATTTCCGTTCGAGCGCACAAATAGGATGTCGCCTCGACGTAAATCGCACTGCGCTGCACGTACCCCTGCCGGATCGATCTCATCCAAAACGGCAAGTTCAGGTCTCCAGCGGTCTCCGAAATCCTTGACGCTGATCACTTTTAGTCCACGGCCGAAGTTTGATCTCGAGTAGTTGAGGCCATTTCGAAATCTACCCAGCTCGCCAAGTTTCCGTATTCGAAAACTCACACCCCCAACTCCAAAAAGTTCCGAGCGATCCGCGCCGCCAGTTCCACTGCTTCCTCGTTCAGCTCATTCATTTCGATGTGGATTGCCCGCATCGTTTCCTCAAAAACGAAATCCTCGTCCATCTCCTCTGGGGCGAGTCCTACGTAGCGGCTAGGAGTGAGACTCCAATCAAGCGCTTCGATGTCGCTCAGATCCACCAACTTCACTAACCCCTCGACATCACGCAGGCCGGCATCCGGAAAACGCTCCTGCAGCCAGTCGGCCTCACGAACGTAGTGCCGCGCCCGACGCAGCGCTTCGACGGTTGCAACTCGTACATCCTCAAGCTCCCTGCGCGTAGCGTTGATATCCCTATTGGTCCAGAGTTCAGATTTACGCGCGTCGAGTTCCTTCGTCGCGATCTCGACAGCCCTCCCAGACAACCTCGTGGCAAGATCGACCTGCTTGGTCAAGTCCTGACAGTGCCCCGCCATTTCGCGCAAGCTTTCACGCGCGACGTGCAGTTCAGCGTTCCCACGCGTGGAACCGTCCTCGCGTTGCTCCCATTCAAAGGTCCGCGCCGCTACCTCGGTCACGAAAACCTCAACGTCTGCCGACAGCGTATCCTTCGTGGAGATGAGTTCCGTCCAAGTTTCGAGCAGCGGATCGGGATCACGCTTCTCTGTTGCGAAGGGTTCCGCCAGACCGCTAAGCTTGTCCAAACTCCCCTGGAACTTGGAGAGCATCGTAGTAGTCGCTCGTCCTTCGTCGATGGCCTGCCTGAGGTACCTCTCAACTAGGTTGAGGAACCGTTCCGACTGGCCCCGGTAGAGCCACACGATGGCGGTGATGTTCTTCTGCTGTTCGGGACTGAAGTCGAAGATCCGAGTTGTGACCTTGCGATAGATGTTGCGCGCGTCGAGCATCAGGACTTGGTCACGGCGGTTATCATCCCGCTCTTTCGACCGGTCAAAGAACCAGAGTTGGCATGGGACGGCATTCCTATAGAAAAATTTGTTGCGGATATCGACCATCACATCCACAGCACCGCTCTCGACCAGTTTTCGCCGCACGGTTGCCTGATCTCCTCCTGCGTTTGATGCCTGCGACGACATCACGACGCCAGCACGGCCGTTCTCGTTGAGGTAGCTATAGAAATATTGCATCCAAAGAAAATTGGCATTGGACACCTTCTTGGAATTGTTCACCCCGGGCAAACCAAACGGTAGGCGTGGGTCACTCTTCACCTTTTCCTCGTCAACCTCGTCCACATTGAAAGGTGGATTGGCCATGACGAAATCGCACTGCCCTACCAGTTCATGGGGGTCATTGTAATAAGTGATCGCTTCATTTCCGGCCCTTATGTTGCCCTGTAGCCCATGTACGGCGAGATTGATCTGGGCGAGCTTAGCGGTCGTTTCGTTCTTCTCGTGGCCGAAGAACGTGACCCTTTCCATTGTGTCTTCGCCTTTGTCCTCAATGAAATGGCCCGTTTGCACGAACATGCCGCAAGAACCGGCGGCGGGGTCAAAGACGGTGCCGTGATCCGGCTCGATCACATTGACTATGGTCTGGACGATTGAGGGTGGCGTGAAGAACTCGCCATTGTCGTGCGCGCCTAGCTTCGAGAATTCGGCAAGGAAATATTCATAGATGCGGCCGAGCACGTCGCCCGAGGCCTTGCGGAGTGCCTCCGAATCGAAGGTTCGCATCATTTCTTCTAGGACGTCATTGTCGAAGTGTGCGTAATCCTTCGGCAGCTGTCCCCGTAGGGGCGGGTAGTGGTCTTCGATCATCTCCATGGCGGCATTCACGGCCGCTCCGAGATTGCCGTCCTTCGGGATTTCTAGGAGGGCGTCGTAGCGCGCAGCCTCGGGCAACATCATGGAGCCTCGCCTAGCGAAGTCGGCCTCGACCAGCGGGCGGTCAGGCATATCCCCTGTGGCCTTTTCTGCATCTATCGCTGCCACCGCCGCATCGTACCGGTTCGTCGCATGCCGCAGGAAGATCACGCCCAGGATGGGCATGAAGTATTCATTTGACGCTAGGTTCGAATTGGCCCGCAGGTTGTCCGCGACCTTCCACAGATCCGCCTCAAACTTCTCGATACCTGTAAAGTGGTCCGCAATCAATGGATGTTTGCCTCTCCTGCACGCCCGTCTTTTCTCCGGCACAGGCACCATCTAGAGCCAATTACCGCTCGTTTGCCAACGCCGCCATCAGGCCAATCCAGCCCAATAAGGTCTACCGAGGCGGAGTCGAGTCGGTGCAGGATGCCCAAGTTGTTCCAGCTCCGGTAGGTTCGGTACAAGGAGTTGGTTATGATCTGAGCTCACGTTGGGAGTATAAGGATGGCAGACTTTGGGTACAAGTCTGCTATTTTCGGCGGCTCGGCTCAGGTCGGGTCCGCACGTCCTTCGGGACGGCCAGCCGGAAAGTTGCTGACGGCGGCAGACTTCGCTTATGAACTCTGCCATACCAAGCGAAGGGTCAATGCGGACAAGTTGGCCCGCATTACGTAACGGCCTATTGTGCGCCTCAAAACCGGCCCGGTGTCCAGCTCCGGACCCGATGTTGTGCTCAATCGCCGGTCGCCCAGGTCTTGCGCCGGTGACGTATTTCGACTGCCGCGGCGGACGATGTTCGTCGTTGCGCAGAATCCGGCGCTCTTACGGTCTCTGGCCACCGGTGACCGGTTTCCGGACGGCGCCGCTCCGTGTTCCGACACTGGTCGACCGGCAACTTTCCACGACGTAAAATCCTAGCGGAAAGAGCGGCCCTTTCCGGTAAGCTCAAAGTGCACTCGGGCCAATTGCACATGAAATGGACGACGTTTCAGCGAACGGCAACAAGGTGGAAAACGAACATGATCAGACCCATCTTCTTCGTTGCAATGCTTGCGGTACTCCTTGCCGTTTCTCTGTCGTGCTCCAGTGCGCCCGATGTTGTCCGTATGGGGACCGAGGGGGCCTATCCCCCTTTCAATTTCATCAACGATGATGGTGAGGTCGACGGATTGGAGCGGGAGTTGGGTGATGAGCTGTGCCGGCGGGCCAATCTTGAGTGCACGTGGGTAACCAACGAATGGGACACCATCATCCCCAACTTGCTGGACGGCAAGTACGACACTATCCTGGCCGGGATGAGCATCACCGATGAGCGGGATGAAGTCATCGATTTCACTCAGCCGTACATCCCGCCCGGCCGGTCGGTCTACGTAGCTCTGGCCGGTGACGGCGACGAAGCGGCCAATGGCAAGGTGGCCGCTCAGGTGGCCACGATCCAGGCCAGCTATCTTATGTCCCAAACAGGGGTAACGCTGTTGGAGTACAAACTGGCCTCAGAACCTGTTGAGGCCGTGTTGAGCGGCGAAGTGGATGCGGCGCTGGTGGACCGGGAGTTCGCTCATGAGAGTATGGTGGGATACGAGGGAAGGCTGACCATCGTTGGCCCTGAGGTGAAGCTCGACTTCGGTACCGGTGTCGGCGTTCGGGAAGACGATGGTCCGTTAAAGGACAAGCTGGACCAGGCCATCAGCGAAATGAAAGATGACGGCTCACTGAACGCCCTCATCAGGAAGTGGCTCGGCCACGACGCTGACCTCTTTTGACGGCCTCCGGTCGCCGACGCTCTGCCGTTTGGGCAGGGCCTGCCAATTCGCGGCGTTCACCGACCAGAGAACAGAGCAGGCAGCGCTGGCGCTGGCACCAGCTGGCCAGCAGCATCGCCAGGCGGGTCCGGGGCGCCGATCTACGGGAAGTGCGGGGTGAACAAGGCCAACCGACGTCGCAACGGGTCTTGGTTCCCGACGTGCAACGCCTGCGGCTGATACTCGGCCAAGTTTACGTAATGATCCTTGGGCGAAGCACGGCGGGTATCAATAAGGCGGGGGACGCGAGTACAGCGCACGGCAAATCATGTCCACCGATGCGTTGCGGTGGGTTTCCCTGATGACGTTGGCTAAGCGCTCGAATTTCATGGCTGTATCCACCAGGAGACCCTGTGCGACCGGAGTTCATAACATTTGGTTTGAGGCAATGCTCATCATCCTTGCTCTGAAACCTCAAGACGACGCCGTGAGCCGGCAGAAGGGGCAGCAGGTGGTACGGGCACCGCCGGGGCACCTTTGACACTTTCTCTTTGCCACAGTTTCCACGCTCAATTACATTGTTATTTGCGCAGTCATCAGACCGTGGCGGCTGGTTCCAAATGGCGCGCCGCCCGATTCTCCGCTGCTGGCTTCACCATATCGATGGCTGAAACAGGGTACCGGTTGGCCTGCGAAAGGGACCTCTCGAAGATTATCGTACCTCCGCCGGCGGAGGCCTCCGGGCCGGTGGGGATTGGACCGGGGGAGGTCTGAGCCAAGGAACCACAGCGGCGCGAACCGGGCAGGCGAGGCTGACCGGGATCGGATGCGGGCCGCTGTGGGTAATCAGGCAACCGGCTTGATGTCCGTCAATAAATCTGGGTCCAGTACGAACTCGAGCGCCGAGTCGGTATTGAACATCGCCAGAATAGCGTCCGGCGACGCGGTCGCGCTGAACATCGTATGCGGCCCGTCATCCGGGTCTCCGGGCAAATTCGCCTTGGCGACACCCGGCGACGAGTACCACGAGATGGTGCTCGGCCAGCCTGCAGAAAAGACGTCGATCGGTTCTCTTGGCACGTTAATGTTGTCATCATTAGTGACGATGGCGTTGTCCTTAAACACTTCCAACAGATCTTCTACCTGAAAGGTCCAGTCGTCGCCACACGTCCAATGCAGAATCGCTGGCATATTCAGATGTTTGCTGGACAGCCATGCAAAACTCAAAGCATCGTTGAACTCCTTCCTAGCGGGGATCCGCTGGTCGAACCAGCATTCCATAACTGCTTGCAGCCGGAAAGGTTCGGAATACAGGGCGATGGCTTCCGTCAATGGCAATTCAGAAATTCGCCTCCGGGAGGTCAGATACGCAAAGGTAATGTCGTCCATCAAATCAGGGAGCTTCGATTCCTTCCGCATACGAACTTCCCCAAACGGATGGTAGATAACAAACTCTTCCCCGTCTTTGCGGTACAACAACCTGAAGGTCAGATCTGGATGGAGGCCAGCGTCTTCGAAATCATCAAGGATGTCCCCCCAGCCCTCGAACGCCAACCGCGTCATACTGTTGATCAATTCTTTCCTCCAATTTTGGTTTTCGATCCAGAACCTCATCTGATGAATACATCCGATGTTCGAATTCTGTGCCGATCATGACAAGATCGCCAGTGCATTTAACACAGAGTGCGTCGGCTGTCAAATGCAGGGGACTCCATATGGTCTTCAGACCCTGCGGGGCCTCAGGGAACGGCCCGAGGCGGTGGACGGAGTGCATCCCATGATTGCGCAAGCACAGGCGGATGCGGTCAGCAGTCAGCTGTCCGACCTGGAAGCCGAGTTGCGTGAGTACGAGTCGGTGAGGGCGGGTGAGTTCCGAATGGACAGGCTGCGGGTGGTTGCCGACCTACCAGCCCTGCTCATCAAGGCACGCATCTCCCAGGGTCTCAGTCAAAAGGAGTTGGCGGACCGGCTGGGACTGAAGGAACAGCAGATACAGCGGTACGAGGCCACGGATTACGCCACCGCCAAATGGTCCCGCATCAGAGAGGTGGCGAGTGCATTCGGCATAGACCTGAGCAACCCCGCCCCGCCCGTGGTATCCCGTTGAACAGAGATGCTCGGTACGCCGCTCTGCCGATGGGACTGCGGCGTAATGATCTGCCGGATGGCGATGGTGTCGTATTGTGGTGATGTGATTGGATGTGATTGGATGAGGCAATCCACCTCACCAACGCTGCGCGCGTGTCCGCGCGTTTATCTCAGACCCAATTCGGCTCGACTTTGTACAAAAGCTAGATAAGTTATAAGGACAGGGTAAGCTCGACCAAATCACCACAAGAGGTCGAGTATGCCTACCCTGCCCGCAGTCATGGTAACCCTGCTGCTGCCCTTTGAGCGCCTGTTTGACCCCAGGACCTGGCGCAAAGCCCAACTCCTGGCCATGGGAGCGATCCTGTCTCCCGGCAAACGCACCGTGTCCTCCGCCCTCAACATCCTGGGGATTGGGCAGCACGGCGACTTCGCCGTCTATCACCACGTGCTCAACCGCGCCCAATGGTCGCCGCTGCAACTGAGCCGGGCGCTGTTGCTGCTGTTGGCCGGGCGCCTTGGTTCATCCACCGAGCCGTTGGTGTTCGGCATTGACGAGACGGTGGAGCGACGCTGGGGGCGGAAGATTGCGGCCAAGGGGCGGTATCGGGATCCGGTGCGGTCCACCGACGACCAGGTGGTGATGACCCCCGGACTGCAATGGGTGAGCCTGATGTTGCTGACGCGTATCGGATGGGCGGGTCGACACTGGGCGCTGCCGTTTTTGACCGCGCTGGTGGTGTCGGCCCGTTACGACCGGCGCAAAGGTCGCCGGCACAAGACGTTCACCGACTACGCCCAGCAGATGCTGGTCTGCCTGCGCCGTTGGCTGCCGGAGAGGGACCTGGTGGTGGTGGCCGATGGCGGCTACGCCAAGCGGGAGTTCCTGCGGCATTGCCAGAGTATGTCAAAGCCGATTGTCGTCGTCACCAAACTGCGCAAGGACGCGTCCCGGTACCAGCCCGCGCCACCGCGGCGGCCCGGCCAGATCGGGCGGCCCCGGGTGGTCGGCGCGCGACTGCCCAGTCCCACGGCGGTGCTGGACGATCCCGCTACACAATGGACCCCTACCGCATGGATTCCCTACCGCGCCACCGGTTCCGACGGCAGTACCGCCATGGTCGAGCTCGCTTCGGGCGTAGCGCTGTGGTACCACGGCGGGCCGCCGCGCCTTCCCATACGTTGGGTCGTCATCAGATACCTGGCGGAGCGCCGCGGGCCCTATGCTTTGCTATGCACCGACACCGAGGCGGAACCCCTGCGGATACTGCAGTGGTATCTGCTGCGGTGGCAGGTCGAGGTGACCTTTGAGGAGCTGCGGGCTCACCTGGGCATGGAAACCCAGCGCCAGTGGTCGGAACGAGCCATCGCCCGAACCACCCCCGCGCTCTTTGGCCTGTTCAGCGTGGTGACGCTGGCAGCGGATATCCTGATCGAACAGCGTGGCGCCATGGCGCCGCGCACCGCGGCGTGGTATGACAAAACCAGCCCTTCCTTCGCCGACGCCGTCGCCCTGGTCAGACGACACCTCTGGGTGCAGCAGGGAACTTTTATGCCGTCCGAGCGCGAGCACGAATCGATAAAAGTCCCGCGCCTCTTGTACCACAGGATGCTCGACACGCTAGCCTATGCCGCTTGATTGTACAAAGCCGAGGTTTCAACCCCGATAGTTGAATATGTCAGTAGGCCAGCCACAGCACGAAGTGCGCCGATTCCGCCACGTATCTAACTTTTGTACAAAGTCCAGCCGGAATCGTCCGCAATCGAGTTCAGCTCGGAAGAGATAGCGCGCTGGTCTACGACTAGCGAAACTCCGATAGGTCAACTGAGACATCTGGCACCGACCCTGCAGCTTTTGGAAACGCAGCCCTACTGGGAACGGCCCGCCGTCCCCTTGGGGCACCACGAACCTAAATGGCCGCGACGGTTGCGGTATAATCTTCGCCCTCATGCCGTCACCACCTGACGACGACTAGGGGTCAGCGGTCTGCCCAAAGAAATAGAATGCGTCGCGATAACCCTTCGCGTCAGGGGATGGAGCACCCGGTTCAAGTTCCGGCGGGTGGGTTTTACGCGGTCTGCGTTCGACCACTGCGCATTAGCAAGGGAGGTAGCCATGCGATTGATTAGCCTGTGCTTTTTGTTGGCGGCCATTGCGTCGGTCACGGCAGCCTGTGGGTTCTCACCGTGGCATGAAGCTTGGCCGGAGGTGAGCAGAAACGACACATTCGCGATTACGGATGTGCCCACACTGGTCGTCAAGGACTTCAACGGTAGCGTTAAGGTGTACGGCGGAGTGCACGATCAACACGTAAATGTGGTGGCGGAATTGCGCCGTCCTGACCGAATGGCGTACGAGGCAGTACAGAACGGGAATACGGTCAGCGTTACGGCTCGAGGGATTGGCCTCTGGGCCAATTTCTTCCCGCAGGGACGGCGGGCTAACATTGAGGTCATCGTGCCGCGGAGTTCGAACATACACGTGAGGGCCGAGAATGGAATCATCAGCTTGCGCAATATAATCGGCGCTGTAGAGCTGGTGACGTTTAACGGAGCCATCAAAGCCGTTGACGTGGAAGGGGTATACGACATCACAACCTCCAACGGACAGATCGAGGTCGATGATGGCCGAGGAACCTTCAACATCAGGACTTACAACGGCGGGATTCGCTTCCAGGGAGAACTGGCACGCGGAACGAACAATCGGTTCAAGACTTCCAACGGGAACATCACTACTCTGCTCGAAGGCGGGCTGGTCAGCTTGAGTGTGGATGCGGAGACCAGTAACGGCGATATCGTGATGGGATCGGCCCTCTCGGTTGCCTCCGCGACCCGCCACAATAACCGTTTGGCTGCCGTGATTGGAGACGGCGATACTGATCTAACGCTGACTACTTCGAACGGTTCGATCTATATCGAGTGATCCCTGATCACCAGCTCCCAGAGGTCACCGGCCGGGGACGTGAACCGGCAAAACTAGTCGACGACAAATAAGCAAATATAGTTGACGAGGGACACCAGCTACGAGGATAAGCGACGAGATGAAAATTTACCTGGCCACTTTCTGCTTCGCACTAGCCATAATTGGATGTACCACAGATACGAGCGAAATCGTGGCGAATGGCCTTCTAATTAAAAATGTGGTCATTGTCTCGCCGGAGCGGGATGTGCCGTCCGAGTTGACGAACGTTCTGGTGCGTGAGGGGCGGATCGCTGTGATCGGGCGCGAGATTGCACAGAGCGCCCACGAGTCAGATCAAGTGATCGACGGTGCAGGACGCTACCTGACGCCTGGACTGATTGACGCTCATACCCATTTGAGCGATATACCAGGAATGACCGACTTGCATGAAAATGACTATCCGAACATCGCCCGCGATGCCCGCCGACAGATCCCACGCAGTTATCTCTATTACGGCTTTACCACGGTGATTGATTTGGCGTCGCCGCCCGGTGTGGTCGAAGAGTGGAACAAGCAAGACGTTCGCCCGCACGCTTATTTTTGTGGACCGGCGCCCGTATTCGACGGATATCCGATGAACTTCATACCAAAATCTGTTCGTTACCGTGTTGCGCCGTATTTCCTGTTTGACGAGGCGCGCGCTGATGAATTCCCTGTCAAATATGACCCAGAAGAACATATGCCGCAGGCTGTCGTCGCAAATATGCATGATGACGGCGCCATCTGCGTGAAGACGTTTTTTGAACCGGGGTTTGGTCTTCAGGACGATTTGCCCTTACCCACCAAAGAGATGATGCGGGATCTGGTGACCGCCGCAAACGAGCAGGGAATGCCGGTGCTACTGCACGCCAATTCGCAATCCGCTCAAGCTTTCGGAGTTGAAACGGGTGTCGATGGTTTGGCCCACGGGATGTGGAATTGGGATGAGCGACCCGCAGCCAGGCTAAACCCGGAGGTTACCCTGATCCTTGATGCCATCATTGAACGAAACATCGTTTGGCAACCTACCATGCAGGTGCTCTATGGAGAGCGTGACCTGCACAACCCGGACTATCTCTCCGGTTACGAATTGCAGGACGTGCTGCCGCAAAGCCTCATCGACTGGTATAAAACCGATGATGGGCGGTGGTTTCGCAATCGAATGCTCGATAATCCGAGAGTGGCGCGAGTAGTGGAAAGCGGCCACTGGGAGGAATTGGGCGATGCGCCGATAGCCGGCGTCACCTCGGCGCTCTCCTATCTTGCTTCGAATGGCGGGCGGTTAAGTTTCGGCACCGACACCCCGAGCAGTCCCACCTACGCCAATCCTCCCGGCCTTAACGGCTTTATGGAAATGCAGCGTTGGCTGGATGCTGGCGTCACTCCTGCTCAGTTGTTTCGCGCCGCGACGATTGCAAATGCGGAGTTTTTTGGTCTGCAAGAAGAAATAGGTACGGTAGAGGAAGGCAAACGCGCCGACTTGTTGTTAATGACCAAAAACCCGATGAATGACGTGTCCGCTTTCGATGCTATTGATGTCGTCATCCTTGGCGGACGCGTTTTTCCTCGCTCGGAGTTGTCCGCAAAGAATACGCAACAGAACTGACGATGCGTGCGGCATACTGTGGCCAGGCGGCAAAGGCTACCGCGCCGAACTCTACGACCCGCTAAAGGCTGGTGGTCCGCTTCGATGAGATCTCCGCTTTCGCCGGAATGACGGAATGGAATTTCGGAATCTCTTCTGGGCCTAGCCCAACCGGATGGGTGCAGAAAGACCATGACCACAATTCGGGACAGAGCAATCCAATTACTCGAATACCGTCTTACTCTGGGCATGATTACCATGGAAGGCCGGGGGTTCTACTATCCCACCGACACGGCCATCGCCGCCGACGGGCGGATGTGCGTCGCAACCGTTCTCTGGAAAACGTCACGCGGGGCGTCTGCTTCACCATGTGCGACATCGACCGCGAGTACTACGGGACCTTCGGCGCTTACGGCGTATCCGCGGGCCGGTTCATCTGGCCCTCCACCTGCACGCTGGACAGCCGGGACCGGGTGTATGTCAGCGACGAGCAATTGCACCGGATTTCGGTGTTTGACCGGGAGGGCGCGCTGCTGTCCATCTGGGGCGAGCACGGAGCCGGCGAAGGTCAGCTGGACACCCCGTCGGGCCTGGTCTTTGACAGTGACGACAACCTTTACGTCGCGGACGCCTACAACCGCCGGGTGCAGAAGTTCACAACGGAGGGCTGCTTCCTGGCGTCCTTAGGACGCCAGGAAGCAGCCCGGCCGAACTCAACCTGCCCTGGGGCCGGTCGTGGGCGCTGACGGCAGAGTGTACGTGGCGGACTGGGGCAACGACCGCATCCAGACGTTTTCGCGGGACGGGCAATACCTGGCGTTCTACGGCGGCAGCGGCCGAGGCGATGGCGAGTTCAGCCGGCCGTCCGGGGTCACCGTCGATGCTGCCGGTTACATCTACGTCGCCGATTACATGCATCGCCTCTATCCCTTCAATTCCAAGATTGATTGAGTACTAGCGATGGCAGACTTCCAAGTAAAGTCTGCCATTTTTAATGCCTTGGGCCGATCGCCGCCGCCGTTGCAAGCACATAGCCAGAGGCCTTTCGACGTTGGCATGGCAGAGTTCATTAGCAACTCTGCCATTTCGCTGCCGATTCGCGCCAGCGCTGTGCTTGCGGCGGCACCCAACTCCGGACCAGGGCGCCCAAAAATGGCAGACTTTACGCTGAAATCTGCCATTCTTCGGCAAGTTGACCGAGGTGGGTTAGTGGCCTGAAACTATGATCGTGTTGTTCATCGACTCGTGCGAGCGATCTTTCGTGCGTCGTTGCAACGATCACTACTTTCTACCGTCAAAGTGCAACCGTCTTACGAAAGAGGTACCCCTGTGTCGCAATGGATTAGCCCTGCATTAATATCCGGTGCTTTTGTGCTTTTCGCGGTTTTCATAGGAATCGCGGAAACCCGTCAGGAAAATAGATATTGGGACATAGTACGCCGCCTCGAGGCTGCGCAGGAACCCGCTGAAGCGTTGGATAGCAGGGTGTCCGTGACATACGAAAGGATGGCTTGGCTGGAAGGCTACGCGTCGTGCCAAGGGGACGTATTTCGTGAGTGGCTTGATGAAACTGAAGCAGCGGAATTGCCGAAGCCGCTGATGCCTCTCATGGATCCAGAGCGCACCTGGCGGGAGAAGGAGTGACTGTCTGATGGTACGCCTTCTGTTTAGGGGTTTCCCCACTTCGAACTCGCTCATGTCCCCGGTACGCACATAGGCGGGAAAGTGGCAGAGTTTGAACGGAAGTCTGCCATCGCTAGACTGACCGCGCGGGTTCCGACCCTGACCAACTTCGCCGATCCAACCATTTGGACCAGGGCCAACCTGGACATCCTGTGCAGCCTTAACTCCGCATTGGCTGACCTCTATGGTTTGGGCCTAGCCAAGTGTTCGTATAGCGTCCGCGAGGACTCATCAAGGCTGGTCCCCAACACGGAGACCGAGGTCGGTGTCCTATTTGCGAAGGCACTCCGGCCGGCCGGATCGTAGATCCGCCAGTAGTTACCGTCTGTGAGGACAGCATAACCACCGCGCATCCGTGGGCGCGCGGTGGCGTATTTCTCAAGTTGCTGCAACGGTTCACCGTCAAGAGCGGTCCGGAGTGCCTTAGCCTCAATGATGATGTAAGGTGCGATTTCGCGGGTGGCGATGTGCTCCATTTCGGCGGGAGTGTGCAAGGCGTAATCAACCCAACCCTCGCCATCAGGATATTTCCACTGTGGATGGCATTCTTTCGGCTCGTGGATATTCCAACCCAGCGCAGCCAAAATAGGGTCGATGAGGGCGTAGCGAGTGTGTTCCTCCAACCAATTGTTCAAATCAGGACCGAGGTCATCCCATTCTTGTATGCGACCGCGCACTTCAACGATCGCCTGCCTTACATCTCTGATACTCATGCTATCCCACCTCCGGAGGCAAATTTGAGCGGGCTGAGCCCGCACGATGAGAACGCCGGTGTCCGGACACAGCATGCTATCACCGATCACGGACCCGCCTCTTGTCCTTCTTGGAAGAACTCCGGTACCGGTCTTGCGGTGTTGCCAATGATTCTCGCTTCGCCATCTTGCCTATGCTTCCACTCACGTAGCTTGCCCATAAATTTTCGGTAACATTTTCCGGTGAGGCAACAGGCTGGCAGGATCAATTGTCGTTAATCACCCGCCGGAAAGACTACTGAAACGCCTTGGCGAACCCCATGTGGGCCTCCATCTTTCCAGCGGCCTACATCTTATTGATACCCGCGTTGGTTCGCCCAATAGGGTCATTATGTGAATCCGCCCACGCGGGGATTCTCCAGGATGCCCCAGGAACGCGGATCCCGCAGCCTTCCCGTTTCGCCGCCAACGGCGCCTGGCTGGCCGTGCAGGTGATGGCGCACAACCTTGTATGGTACGTAGGGATGCGACAGACCGATCCAACCTGGGTTGAAGAAAACCGTGGGCCAGCCTGGTCGTCGCATCCTATCCTGATAGAGCCCGAACAGTTGCCCGGGCCAATTGCGCCCGCATCATGCAAGGAAGGGCCGACAAGGAAGGGCCGACGTTCACACAGGAGGTACCGATGGAAGGAGAACCGAGATTCGTAGGCATTGATGTCTCAAAGGCGCAGGTGGACGTTGCAGTCCAGCCTACGGGACAGAGATGGGTCGTGTCCTACGACGAGACCGGAATCAAGGAATTGGTCTCCCAGATGGTGGATCTAGGTCCGGCCATGGTGTTGCTGGAGGCAACGGGTGGTCTGGAACTGCCGTTGGTGGCCGCTCTCGCTGCGGCGGCGCTGCCGGTGGTGGTGGTCAACCCGCGCCAGGTTCGCGACTTCGCCAGGGCCACCGGTACCCTAGCCAAGACCGACGCTCTCGATGCGGCGGTGCTGGCCCACTTCGCCGACGCCATCCGTCCTGAGGTGCGCCCTCTCAGAGACGCGGAGAGCCAGGTCCTCAACTCGCTGACTGCCCGCAGGCACCAGGTGTTGACCATGCTGGTCTCCGAGAAGAACCGGCTGGGTACTGCCATTAGCGCGGTCCGTCCCCGCATCGAAGCCCATATCGCCTGGTTGGAACAGGAGTTGAACGATTTGGACAAGGAGTTAAGGCAGTCTCTGCGTCGAAGTCCAGTGTGGCGCGAGAAGGACGACCTTCTGCGCACCGTTCCCGGCGTGGGGGAGCAGCTCTCTCTCACCCTGCTGGCCGACCTGCCCGAGTTGGGCACTCTGGACCGACGGCAGATCGCGGCCTTGGTGGGCGTGGCGCCCTTCAACCGGGACAGCGGCACCTTGCGAGGCCGACGCGCCGTCTGGGGCGGACGCTCCCGGGTTCGGGGTGTTCTCTACATGGGGACGCTGACCGCGACCCGTTTCAATCCCGTCATCAGCGACTTCTACCAGAGGCTGCTGGCGGCCGGCAAGGCGAAGAAAGTAGCCTTGGTCGCTTGCATGCGTAAACTGCTCACCATCCTAAACGCCATGGTCAAAAATAACTCTACATGGCGTGGTTCGTGTCCCGCCGAAATTGCCCATCTTTCTTGACAGCCAACACAGTTGCTGGCCCGCTGGACAACGCGCATCGGCCTGGGCGAGCCGGTGGTGACCACCAAGACCCTTAGGCGACGCTTCTTCTCCCTCGCCGGACGGCTCACCCGCTCGGCGCGCCGCCTCACTTTGCATCTGCCCCAGCGTTGGCCCTGGGAAGCCAGTTCAGTGGCGCCCTGGCACGATTGCGCGCCCTGCCATTTCCTGCCTGACGGCGGCAACCAGCCGACCCCCATCCGGCCAACTGCACGTCCCCGCCAACTCGCGCCAATCCAGTCCGTGAAGGGCACTCCTTGCCCACTGCCTACCGAATTATGTCCGCCATAGCCACTGCGGGCCGCCATCAGCGTGTCTGGGTGCCTACTCACGCCGCCCTCATCCCCATTTATTGGAATCAGGCCTGGCCCCTTCGCCTTCCCTTACCCATCATCCCTGGTGTCAACGCCAGTGCCCATCACTTCGGTGGATTCGGGCTTAGCTCCACGATGATCGATACAGCGCCGTCATCCCGATTTGTCAGGCGCGCCGCGCCTGACTGTAACGCGAACGCCTGACAGGACTAGGACGATTGTGGCGACTCAGTTGGCGTTTACCACTGTGATGGTTGGGTTGCCGAGTGCGTTGCTGATCCGCACGGGACTACCGATCGCGGTAATCAGCGTGATGTTGAATCCCAGTTGTTTCAGCAGGCTGTTGTGATTCCGCTTGGCACTTTAGGCCCTCTGCCCTTTGTCGTCCGGCGTTGTTGTGCTTGGCTTATTGATCTGATGGGTGGACCATGCTTCTGCTCCGTCAGGGTCCAACTTGTATCGGGTGGCGGGACTGATATATCTGCTCTTTCCGCTGTAAGCCCTACTCAGTCCACCCTCATGAATGTGGCCCACCGCTCACGGTTCTCGGCTACGAATTCGTCGTCGAAGTACGCATGTTGGACTCGCCATTCGGAGTCCATTACCTCTGATACCATGTTGATGAGGGCGAGCCGCTCGTCTAGTCCGATGTCTTCCAAGCGCTTGGGCAGCCAGTCCTCGTCGGTCTGAGTCTTCCATGCTTCTGCCATGGTGTCGGCCTCGCCGTGGGCGAAGTAGACATCGAGTACGTCAGGCCCTCCGGGGCGGTTCAGTAGGTATCCCAGGTCTTGGCTGATGTCGCGGTGCCCGGCCAGTTGTTCGTGCTGCTTCATTGTCATGTTGCCGGCCACGTAGGCTGCGACTGAGGTCTCACTGGCGCGCGTTAACTCGTCCTGCCAGTGGGATGTGCCCATCGACGATGGCCTGATGACTACTGGGTAGCGTTGGTGTTCCAGCGGCTCCGGCGCTCGGCTCGCTGTCGTCATGCTCCGCGCCGCGAGTCTTGCCAGAGTAGCGACTGCCAGGTTGGCTGACTCGGACATCTCTTCGCTGGGCTGGCGCACCATCTGGCGTAGCCGCTCAATCTGTTCCAAGGCCGCTTTGGTCGCGAAGTCGGCTCGTGGTTCTGCGCCCGCTCCGGCAGCGAGCACGTCTTTCCATAGGCTTTCGAGTCCTTGTCGTACTCGCCAGTTGCTGTCATCGCTTCCGTCCAGCCCTTCCAGGAACCGGGATTGTATCCTCTGTGCGGACCGTTCGGCGCGCTGGAGTTCAGCAATTCCCCGGCCCAGTTTCTCGAGTCCTGCGTCCATGTCCGTGTTCTGTGGTCGATCCGTCTGTCCGTTCGCTGTCATGGTGCTATCTCCTTCGTGGCCTGGTCTATCAGTGCCGCCAGTTCGTCGGGGTGCATTATGGCGATCGCGGCTGTTGCGACGTCGCTACAAATGCTGTCCGCGTATTTGGCTATGTAGTCGTTGGTCTCCACCTTGGCGATAGCCATCGAGACCGCGTGGTAGAGGGACGGCGCTACCCGGTATGAGACGTCGGCCTCGGTGATCGCGTACTCCTCGCTCTCGTTGTTGGATATGAACTCGATGATGTTCATGACCGCGTTCCATACCTCGGTGCGGTCGGGCCACTGCATCACTGGTGCCTCGGCCATTTTTGTGGGCTCTGGCCGGCCGTTGTCAGGCATCGACGAGGATCGTTGGGCGTTGACCTGCTTACGGGTTAACTGGTTGTACCAGCCGAAGGTGTATTTCCCGCCTTGGTGGAGTACGTCCGACCCGTCGTCCAGGAGGCAGAAGCCCCGTTCTTGCCAGTGGCGCGGCCCAGCTACCGGACCAACGCAGCCCAGCAACGGGGCCAGGCCAAGGAGGTGAACCGGCAAAACTGATTGACGCCAAACCGCGCATTGCCTCAACAAAACCGTTACCCAACGCGATTGGTTGCCTCAAATAAAATGTTACCCAAAATCGGGGAGGCGATCGCGTGGGAGGAGGCATCAGCAAGATGGCAAAACCGGAATTGCTGGCGACGATCCGAGACCGCTACCGAGCTTCATCCAAGAAGGACAAGGGCCGGATCCTCGACGAGTTCATCGCGGTGACCGGCCACCATCGCAAGCACGGCATCAGGCTGCTGGGGCAGTCCGGCGACGACGGAGAGCAGCTGCCCACCGTGAAGGGCCGGCGCATCTACGATGAGTCGGTCCGCCAGGCGGTGATCGTGGTCTGGGAAGCCGCTGACCGGATCTGCGGCAAGCGGCTGAAGGCGGCGTTGCCCCATCTGGTGGAGTCCATGGAGCGCCATGGCCACCTGGATCTGGACCCTGGGGTGCGCCAACGGCTGCTGGCGGCCAGCACCGCCACCCTGGACCGGCTGCTCCAGCCGATCAGGACACCGGCGAGCCGCCGGCTCCGACGCAGGAGGCGGCAGTCGCCAGGCCGCAATATTCCGGTACGGACCTTCGCCGATTGGAATGCGCCGCCACCGGGATTCCTGGAGATTGACCTGGTGGTCCACCACGGCGGCTCCTGGTGGGGTTCCATGATCCACAGCCTGGTGGCCACCGATGTCTGCACCGGCTGGACCGAGGCCGTGCCACTGCTGGCCCGGGAGCAGACCCTGGTGGCGGCAGGACTGGAGGCCATCGGGCGACAACTGACCTTCCCAGTCAAAGGCATCGACTCGGACAACGACAGCGTATTCATCAACGATACTCTCATCAACGATACTCTCACCCAGTACTGCGCCGAGCGGGGCATCGAGTTCACCCGTTCGCGGCCCTACCGCAAGAACGACCAGGCCTGGATCGAGCAGAAGAACGGGGCGGTGGTCCGCCACTACGTCGGTCATGACCGCTACTCCGGCTCGGTGGCCGGACCGACCATGGCCCACCTGTACGGGGCGGTGCGACAGTACGTGAACTACTTCCAGCCGTCGTTCAAGTTGGTGGAGAAAACTCGGCACGGCTCCAGGGTGGTGAAACGGTACAGCCCGCCAGCCACACCCTGCGATCGGCTGATGCAGCACGACGCGGTCAGCGTGGAGATGAAGGCGGCGCTGAGTGAGTATCGGGTCAAGTTGGACCCGGTGGCGCTGCTGTACGCCATCCGGGAAGCCCAGTCGGCCCTGGCCGCGCTCGTGTCCCCTGAACTAAAGGCCCACGCCGCGGGGCGAGAGCCTGGAACAGTTCCTGGCCAAGTTGCCCGACTTGTGGCGGCAGGACGCAGCGCATACCTCACGGGAGCGGCGGGTGCAACCGCCCCGCACCTGGCGAACTCGGCCCGACCCTTTCGAAGGAGTGTGGTGCGACGTGCTGGGCTGGTTGCAGGAAGACCCGGACGCCAGTGCGGTGGTATTGCTGGGGCGACTGCAAGAGGCCGAACCGGATCGTTTCAGCCGGGCTCACCTGCGTATGTTGCAGCGCAGAGTGCAGTAGTGGCGCGGCATCATGGCCAAAAAGCTGGTCTACGCCACGGCTGGTGAGCCCATGGCGGAACTCCCTGCCATGCCGGAATTAGGGCTGGTCGGGAGGGACCCCAGGTGCTACAGTTTCGGTAACATTTCTGAATCAGGCAACAGGACCGGCAAGAATGATTGACGCGGGACAAATCCTCCCGCGATTCGCAAACGGTAACTGCTTATCCTCAACTTCGGTCCGCTACTCCACGTAAAACAAGGATCTGCCTGCTTGGGCATCAGTCCAGCGAATCGGCCGAGAATTTTAGAATGGCCGAGTGCGGATAAACCAGCTTGGGGCATTCTATCGTCGAAACCGACAGGGTTGCTGCAAGATAAAACACGCACGTTCGAGAGGGGACTGAGTGTCCCATGCTACCCCTCGAGGAGATAATACTTTGGCCGAAACCATATTCAAGCAAGTGAACCACAACCTCGGTGGATTAGTTCAAAGCATTGCCCTCGGACAGATCGGTCTTCCCGACATCCAACGCCCTTTCGTTTGGCCAAACGTCAAAGTACGGGAACTATTCGACTCGATGTATAAAGGTTATCCCGTCGGGTACCTATTGTTTTGGGAGAACGGGTCCGTGCCTGGTCATCGGACCATCGGGACCGACGCGAAGCAGATCACACCGGGTTTGGTCATCGTTGACGGGCAGCAACGCCTGACCTCGGTCTACGCGGTGATTAAAGGTAAACCTATAGTCCGCAGCAACTTTCAGAGCGAACGCATCCGCATCGCGTTCAACCCGATGGAAGAGGTCTTTGAGGTAACCAGCGCGGCGATAGAACGTGACAGGTCATTCATCCCAGACATTTCCAGGCTGTGGAATGAAGAAACAAACCTGTTCCAAGTGGTAGAAGCGCACCTTGACGGACTGCGCTCAGTCCGGGAGGTTTCGAACGAAGAAATCCGGCGCATTCAAAATTCGATAGCAAAGCTGCACGGCTTGTTGAGTTTTCCGTTCACCGCGCTTCAGTTATCCGCGGACATCGACGAGGAAAAAGTAGCGGACATCTTCGTCAGGATCAACAGTCAAGGCAAGACGCTCAATCAGGCTGACTTCATCCTCACTCTCATGTCGGTTTTCTGGGATGAGGGCCGAACGGATCTGGAAGATTTCTGCAGGCAGGCGCGGACCCCATCCACCGGCGGACCATCGTCATACAACCACTTCATCGAACCGTCTCCCGACCAGTTGCTGCGTGTTAGCGTGGGCCTGGCATTCAAGAGGGCCAGGCTCCAGCATGTCTACTCCATATTGCGGGGCAAGGACCTCGAGACCAACGAATTCAGCGAGGAAAGAAGAAACGACCAGTTCCACGAGCTCAAGGTTGCCCAAGCCAAGGCGCTAAACCTGCAACACTGGCACGACTTCATGCAATGCATCAGGCAGGCAGGATACCGGACCAGAAGAATGATCAGTTCTCAAAATTCTCTGTTGTACGCATACGTCTTTTACCTGATTGGCAGAGTTGAGTATCGTGTGGATGAACAGGTACTGCGGCGGGCCATCGCCCAATGGTTCTTCATGTCCGCTGTCACTGGCAGACATGCGGGTTCTCCGGAAACCACCATGGAATCCGATCTCGCGAGATTCAGAGACGCTACGACTGCCGAGCATTTTACAAATAGACTGCAGCAGATCTGCAATGTCTCGCTTACCGCCGATTTCTGGGAGGTCACTCTCCCGAACGATCTTGCGACATCCGCGGCCCGCAGTCCGTCGTTGTTCGCCTTCGAGGCTGCGCTCGTCCTCTTGGACGCGCCCGTCCTGTTCTCGACCTTCAAGGTCGCGGAAATGCTCGACCCCGCCTTGCAAGGCAACCGGGACTCCATAGAGAGACATCATCTGTTCCCCAGGAGCCATTTGGCAAGACTTGGCATCTCTGAAACTAGGGACACTAACCAGATCGCCAACTACGCCTACGTGGAATGGCGGGATAACGCTCAAATTTCCGCTCAGCCGCCCGCCGACTACCTACCCAAGTTGAAGGAACGATTCAGCGATGCTGAGTTAGCCGAGATGTACCGGTCCCACGCCCTGCCCGACAATTGGGAACACATGGACTATCGGGCGTTTTTGGAACGTCGCCGGGAGTTGATGGCGGCAATCATCTGGCAAGCCTACGAGCGGCTCACGTCAGGAATGAATCTGACGGAAGAGCTCTATACCGCGGACCTGGAGAGTTTGGTGGAGACCGGCGAGTCAAACCTCGTCGAGTTCAAGTCCACGCTACGAGTCAACCTCCACACTGGGCAGCGAGACAGCCGCATGGAGCAAGCAGTGCTCAAGACGTTGGCCGGATTCCTCAACTCAAGCGGGGGAGCCTTGATCCTCGGTATTTCTGACGACGGCACACCACTGGGGCTCGACGCCGATGACTTCGCAAACGAGGATCGAATCGGCCTTCACCTCACCAATATTGTGAACAGCAGCATAGGTCCGAATGCCTGGGCCTCGATGCACGCGAACTTCGACGACTACGGCGATGTCCGAGTCCTGGTGGTCCGGTGCGAAAAGTCCCGGGTGCCCATGTACGTTAAAGACGGAAATTCGGAACAATTCTTCGTGCGGACCGGTCCCTCCACTACCGCGTTGACCCCCAGCCAGACTCAGGAATACATCAAGCAGAGGTTCAACTAAGCTGACCCCACTGGATAGTCCATGCCCTGCCCCTGGTGTTTGTACCACCGGCTCCGATGTGGGGCTGCGCAAGTGACCTTGGCCCATTTTCTGTACCAGCCCGCTGTCGACGTCCAGCGAAAAGGTCCCGACTAACTGGCCAGCGATAATGTCGCATCATGGAGAATGTGACATTGACCCCAAAAGAACAAAGCAGACTTCAGGTTCTCAACAGCCTGGCAGCAGAGCACATGACCTTGGACCAGGCCGCCGAGTTGATGGGAGTGACTTCCCGCCACACCCGCCGCATCCTGGCGGCCTACCGTGAACGCGGCGCGGCGGCTTTGGCACCTGGCCACCGCGGTCGCCGACCCGTCAACGCCACGCCCGAGGCGCTGGTCGTCGACGTGGCGCAGCTGGCTCGGACCCGGTACGCTGGCGTCAACCACACCCACCTCGCGGAACTGCTGGCGGAGCGGGAAGGCATTCACATCGGCCGGACCACCCTGCGGCGGGTCTTGCTGGACGCTGGACTGAGCAGTCCCCGGCGCCGCCGTCCACCCAAACACCGAGTCCGTCGGCAACGGATGCCCCAGGAGGGCATGCTGATCCAGATGGACGGCAGCTATCACCCGTGGTTGGGGGATCAGGCCCCGCCGTTCACGCTGCTGATCGCGGTGGACGATGCTACCGGCCAGGTGGTGAGCGCCTGGTTCTGTGAGCATGAGGACGCTCGCAGCTACTTCCTGCTGATCCGCGCCTTGGTGGAGCATCGCGGCGTGCCCGTGGCCCTCTACACCGACCGCCACGCCGTGTTCAAGCACACGCCGGGACCCGGCCTCCCGGCAGGGCCCACCCAGTTCAGCCGAGCTATGGATGAGATGGGGACCCAGATGATCTTCGCCCAGTCGCCCCAGGCCAAGGGACGTGTTGAGCGAACCGGAGGCACCTTTCAGGACCGGTTGGTTGCCGAACTGCGGCTGGCTGGCGCAACCACCCTGGAGCAGGCACGGGCGGTGCTCGATGAGTTTGTGCCTCGGTTCAACCGGCGCTTCGGCGTTCCCCCGCAGTGCTCCGAGCCAGCGTTCCGACCGCTGGACCCGGAGCTATGCCTGGAACAGGTGCTGTGTTTCAAGCACCGCAGGAAGGTGGACCGGGACAACACGGTGCGGTTCCAGCTGCGGACCCTCCAACTGCTGCCGGCGCCGGAACGCCCCAGCTATGCCGGGGCGACGGTGGAAGTCCTGGAGGGGCTGGATGGTCAGCTCAAGGTACGCCACGAGGGGCGCAGCATCGCTGCTCAGGAGGCCCCGCCAAGCCCGGTATCCCTCCGCAACGGCCACCAGCCTCCCGCCGTCTCTCCGGTTGCGCCCATCGGGGTAAACCACTGGGATGAACGCTGGACAGCGCACCTGGCTCCGCTGGTCTCAAGTCAGGAACCCGCGGCGGATCAACCGGACTGCACCGATGGTGAAGTCGCCGCCGCACGACCCGCAACCGTCGCCCGGCGCAAGCCGACCTTCCTTCAGAGGGAGAGATGGACAGAGGGAGAGATGGACAGAGGGAGAGATGGACAGAGGGAGAGATGGACAGAGGGAGAGATGGACAGAGGGAGAGATGGACAGAGGGAGAGATGGACAGAGGGAGAGATGGACAGAGGGAGAGATGGACAGAGGGAGAGATGGACAGAGGGAGAGATGGAAGGCGGTCCAGAAAGCCCGGCGCAAGGGCATGTCGCTGCGGGCAATCGAACGGGAGTTGGGCATCCACAGGTCCACCGTCAGGAGTTATCTGGAGGCCGGAGGTCCTCCAGGATGGAAGCAGCGGATGGTGCCCAATCCGTCGACATCGGATACCATGGCAGCGTAACGGAGTGATATTTTCGCTGAACACTTATCCGGACATTTTCCCTGACCTACGACACCCAGTGGTACGTTTTGCCGCCGCCCTTGACAGGTATGGGAGGGGGCCGCATCGTGAACGTCTGCGTGGTGGTAGCCACCGGAGTCAACGTTGAAGGGCAGCGTGAGATTCTGGACCTAGACGTGGGAACCAGCAATAATGTTGTTCCACTCGGTACGTTCGGATCGGCGCCTGAGCCTGCGGTCCTCCCGACTCATCCACCACGCCCCACCACCACCATGGCGCTTCGCCGTCTCCCGCGCAATCACCCATGGTGGAGTGGGTGGCACCATCCCCAAGCGGCGCGCATGCTCATAGATGTGGTCCGCAGTCCTGAGGTCATGGTCATATGCCTGTTGGAGCGTCATGGCCAACTTTTTACGCCCCCCCAGAGTTTCGGGATCGTAGTCCGCCATGTGCCACAAGGGCCGGCTCAAGCTGTGCTGGGGCAAGCCCCTGCGAGCGAGTTCATCCCGGTACGGGATATCGAGGCACTCCAGATATACCGCAACTGCAGTCGCAGCGGATTCCTGCACCAGCGTCCTTCTCAATTGGCTTCGCTGCTTAGAGATGTACCCATTCACCGCTTTTTGCGCTTCGTGGATGTCTGCTGCCTGAACATTCGCTGGAACGCGCTCCTCGGACGATGGGATGCGGTCCCTACAGGACGCTACTGCGTCCGCCAAGATTTCCGCGGATAGGACCGGGTCGCAGATCCCAATCGCCGGGAACTCGGGCCCGCGGCAGGCGCGCCCGAACCCGATTAACTGTTCAGTCTCAACGGCGTGACGGAAATCCGGAGACGCGTCGCCGCGGGCGGCAGCAGCCAAGGGATCCGGGACCGCGTCATACGCTACCCACTCTTCCTCGCTAATGCCCACATACTCCCAAGGAAGAATGCCCTGTTGCGCCCCTTTATACGTTCTCGCACGGGCTCGCCTCACTCGCTGACGAAAGGCCTCAGGCCTGATGCCCATTGTGACCCAAGGCTTTGGAACGGAGGGCTGATCGGCTTCGGAATAGCGGCATTTTCTATACCAGGTCGCCCGGGAGCAGATCCCCACCCATGGCGCTCGGTTGTGTTCAAGTGGGGTTCCCACTCGGCGTGCCACCCCACTGGCGATGCCATCGCGACGTGCCTGCGGGTTGATCCGTCGGCCCTCTCGCAGCACGTACCCGGCGGCCCGTCGCTGCCATACCCAATCGGCGATGGACGCGGCCATAGTAGCCATCCTACGTGCCGTGAGCGGATTGCGCATTTCGGCATTACAGCGGCGGATTTCTTCCAGGACGCGTCGCTCCCAGGACCGGTAGTCCGCACCTTCCGAGGTCTCATACGCCCAACGGCGAACTCGGTCGAAAATACTGGGATCAGGACTGGTCTCGTCGGACGCCACTGAAGGCGTGGAACTCCGCCGGCGTACTGGGGCGGCACCTAACGTGGCCACCTTTGCAAGAGGCTTTACCGCTTCCTCATGGATAAGGTGCAGTGGGGCTGCGGCCGCTCTGCCATGATTAGTGTAGAGAACGTCTCGCAAGCGGATTACGGCATCGTGCCACAGCACGGCATACCCGTTGCAGCTCCGAATCTCGCCGCTGACACCGTGGCCCGAGAATTCGGTGCCTTTCACCGGTACGTCCGCTGTGTAGTAGAGATGGGCTCGCCCCGGTTGGACGGATGGTACTCGCAAAAAAGGTGGATACAGGTGGCAGAACTTATCGATGCTTTCAGGCGTGCCCCCATCGGCGTCATACACCACCAAACCGAGTTTCCCGGGTACGTGGGCGATGGGACCGTCGTGGTGAACCAAGTCGTCGAATAGAGGGACTTTATCGGGCCAACCGGGCCAGATCGCGCCCTTACTCTTGGTGCACAGCACAGCGTGCAGACCGATGTCTAGCAGGTCCTGAAACGCTAGTGCGTGATCGACCGAGAGTGAGCCGAAGTCAAAAAGGGTCTGCTGGAGCGGCAACTCCGCATGCCATGTTGTCGTTGTCAGCATGCCACTTCGCCCGCCAGCAAGGGCACGTTGGCCAAATTGGCGACCAGGGACGGCTGTGTCCAGTGGGCAATGCGGTGGATGGCCAGTGCCAGGGCGAGGGGTATGGTCCATGTCGTGCCTCCCGGGCGCAGGGATCGCGCTTGGGGCACATTGTGGTGCGGTGGTTGGGCGGGGATGGCCGACTAAACTGAAGCCAAGGTAAAACGCTCGGAGGCGTGAGGTGATCGAGGCGTCATTAGGTTAGTCTGTACGGCAGCACAGAGGGGTTGGTGTTGGGCATGAACGAGATTGCGGGGTTGTTGGAACGATGGCGAATGGACGCAGGCGACCTGCGGCGGCGAATGTACCAAGCGCCGACACCCCGGGAACGGGAAAGATGGCACGCCCTATGGTTGCTGCACTAGGGTTGGACGGCATCGGCTGTGGCTGATGCACTGGAGCGGGATCCCCATACCATTGGTCGTTGGATCCGTGCCTTTGGAGAGGGCGGCCCCCAGGCGTTACTCTTTGAGCAGTCGGGAGGTTCCCTCCGCACTGAGCGGAGAGCAGCAATTCGACTGGAAGGCGGCGGTGCAGGAATTGCCGGCTCAGGCGGGGATCGATCTGGCTAACTGGAAGGTGGTGCGCCGGTTTGTAGAGGACCGCTTCGGGTTGGCGCTGCGCCGGAGCAGTTGCCTCAACTACCCCCGTCTACACGGGGGCAGGCTCTGCACCGGTTGGGGTTTGTGCTGAAACAGCCCAAGAAACGACTGCTCAAAGCAGACCCAGTACGGCGGGAAGCCTTTGTGTCGGAGTATGCTGCGCTGACGGCGGCGGCCCGACGAACGGGAGTCAAGATATTCTTCGCTGACGAGGCCCACTTTCGGGCAGATGCGGATCTGCGGGACAAGTGGGTGCTGAAGGGGGAACCGGCCCTGGTGGACTCCACCAGTCCGTGCCGGGGCGAGAAGGCCAGCTACTACTCGGCGGTGTGTCTGGAGACTGGCGAGGTGGAGGTGATGGAACTGGAGGGCAACAGCAACTCCGCCACCTCGGCCGCCTTCCTGCGACAACTGAGGGCGCGGCATTACGAACCGCTGACCGTGATTTGGGACAACTCACCAGCCCATCGTGGCGATGCACTGCGGGCTTACTTGGCCACGCCCGACTTGAACCTGTGCTTGGTTAACCTGCCCAGCTACAGCCCAGACTTCAACGCCGATGAGGCCATCTGGGGCTGGGTGCGCTAGGAGGCGACCGCCAATCTCTGCCTGGGCACTCGTACCGCAGTGCAGGAGAAAGTGGGCGACTTCTTCGCCCGTCTGTCCACCCGCCGG